>JAOACU010000162.1 GCA_026417715.1 Anaerolineae bacterium
GTGAAGAGCAGGGGCGAGTCGAATGACTCGCCCCTGTTGAAGGAGGGCAGGCGATGTCAGCGATTTATAAACTTCCACTCGTTCTTGAGCCACAGCCAGAGGGCGGTTTTACAGTGACTTGCCCACTGCTTCCAGAATTGATTACGGAAGGTGATACAGTTGAACAAGCCCTGAATAATGTTTCAGATGCGCTGGCAGCAGTGATCGAAGCGTACGAACACCTAGGCAAACCCATTCCGCCGGCTTTGCAACACGCCGTTGCCACTGCGCCTTTGTGGATCGAGACAGCGGTGACAGTGCCATGAAGTACGCTGACGCTGCGCGCAAATTACGCGCTTTGGGATGTGAAGAATTGCCACGCCGTAGAGGTGGTTCTCATCGCATATGGTACAATCCTGGGACGGGACGTCTCGCGCCGCTTCCAGACTGGGGTGCCAAGGATTTGAAGATTGGCACATTGCGCGCTGTAGTCCGACAATTGGGATTGGATTGGGAAAAGTTTCGACAAGCATGAGGTACCCTACGGAGGAATCTATGTCTTGGTTGCAAACCGTTACTGACCTGATGCAAGTTGCCGCGCGTACCGCGCCCAAATCAGGCGGCAAGGATTTTGTCGTCGTCAAAGTCATCGAAGGAGACGATTGCAAACGCCTTGCCGATGAAATGATCAAATTTGGTGAAAAGACTCAGAAGAAAAATTTCGATCGCGATGCGCGCAACGTCGCGGCATCACCAGCGGTGGTGCTCATCGGCATCAAAGATGCCAAATCGGTTGATCTGAATTGCGGCGCGTGTGGTTTCGATTTGTGCAACGACCGCGTGCCTGCCGAACACAGCGAGTTCGTCGGTCCACAGTGCGCGTTCCGTTTGCTCGATATGGGCATTGCGATTGGTTCGGCGGTCAAAACGGCAGCGATGCTGAATGTGGACAATCGAATTATGTATCGCGCTGGCGTCGTGGCGCGCGCGATGGGTTTGATTGACGCCGATTTTGTGATGGGTATTCCACTGTCCGTCACCGGCAAGAGCATTTATTTCGATCGTTAACCACAAATCTTTGGAGGAGGATAATGGCAATCGAATTTTTCAACGATGGCACACATCGTTGTGTCCGTTTTGATGATTTGACGGATCCAGAAGATGTGCAAGCCAATCAGTTTCTCATCATTCATGGCGAAAAGGGGATGCTCTTGGATCCTGGGGGCACCAAGTTGTATTCTAAACTGGTGGCGGAAGTATCCAAGTATATTCCACTGCAAAAGTTAGAGTACTTGTTCCTGTCGCATCAAGACCCCGATGTAGGCGCGGGCTTGAACGGCTACTTGCTCATCACGGATGCTAAAATCTGTGTGCCGCAAGTGTGGGAGCGTTTCATTCCGCACTTTAGCACCAAGAGTTTTGCCAAAGACCGCGTGATGGTGATTCCCGATCGCGGGATGCGTTTGAAACTGGATGGTGCAGAAATTGTATTGTTGCCCGCACATTTCTTGCACTCGCCAGGCAATATTCAGGTGTACGATACGGTCTCCAAGACACTTTTCTCTGGCGATTTGGGCGCATCGCTGTTGCCAGCGGAAAACGCCTATCCTATCGTCAAAGATTTCGACGCGCACATCAAGTATATGCTGGGCTTTCACCAGCGTTACTTGGCGTCTGGACAAGTGTGCCAGCGTTGGGCGGCAATGGCGCGCCAACTCGACATCGAACGCATCGTTCCGCAACACGGCGCGATGTTCGAGGGTAAGGCGATGGTCAAGCAGTTCATTGATTGGATCGCACAGTTAAAGTGTGGCGTGGATTTGCTCGACGAAAAAGATTGGTATCAGATTCCTCAGTGAGTTATGCTATCGAATGTGTTTGAGACGAGGAGTAGAATTCTAGTGGACAGTTGGACAGTAAGACAGTAAAACAGTAACACTGTCCTACTGTCCCACTGTGCTACTGTCCTACTGCCAAGAGGACAATGCCAACCCAACAAATCACATTGCCTATCTCTGGAATGACCTGCGCGGCGTGTGTGATGCACGTGGAAGGTGGATTGAAAGCGGTGCCGGGCGTGGTGCAGGCAACGGTCAATCTTGCCAACGAACGCGCGACCGTGCAGTTCGATCCCGAACAAACGAATATCAATCAAATGGTTACGGCGGTGCGCGGGGTGGGTTATGATGTTGTCACAGACACACTCACCTTGCCGATTGGCGGAATGACGTGCGCGGCGTGTGTGATGCATGTGGAGAACGCTTTGCGCGCGGTGCCTGGTGTCTTGAACGCGACCGTCAATCTTGCGACGGAACGTGCGACTGTCGAACTTGTTCCTGGCGCAGTGACCATCGCCGAATTGAAACGCGCGGTGCAAGACGCGGGCTATGATGTGCTCGACATCAGCGGCGCAACCACCGAACTCGTTGATCGCGAGCGCGCGTTGCGTGAGGAAGAACGCGCGCGTGAATGGCGCGATCTGATACTCGGCGTGCTGTTCACCGCGCCTCTCTTTGTCTTGGCGATGGCGCGCGATCTGGCGCATCCCTTGATGTGGCACGATGCGCTCAAGGGTCTGTTGGGCTGGCAATACTTGGACTGGCTCTTGTTCGCGCTAGCGACGCCGGTGCAATTGTACGTGGGACGCAGTTATCATCGTGGCGCGTGGAAGTCGCTCCGCGCCCGCGCGCCGAATATGGACACGCTGATTTCTATCGGCACGAACGCCGCTTACTGGTTCAGCGTCCTCGTGCTCATCGCGCGATGGTTCGGCATCACACTTGCCGACCACGTGTACTTTGAGAGCGCGGCGGTGATCATCACGCTGGTCAAAGTCGGCAAGTATCTGGAAGCGCGCGCCAAAGGGCAAACATCGGAAGCGATCAAGAACTTGATGAAATTGCAACCCAAGATCGCGCGCGTCGAACGGGATGGACGCGAAATCGAGATTCCAGCGGAACAAGTGCGCGTCGGTGACGTGGTCGTCGTGCGTCCCGGCGAAAAAATTCCGGTGGATGGTGTCATCATCGCGGGCAGTTCGACGGTGGACGAGTCTATGCTCACTGGCGAAAGTTTGCCGGTCGAAAAACACATCGGCGATAAGGTTGTGGGCGCGACCATCAACCAGAGTGGCGCGTTCAAGTTCGAGGCGCGTCAAGTCGGCAATCAAACCGTGCTCGCGCAAATCATTCGATTGGTCGAAGAGGCGCAAGGATCGAAAGCACCGATTCAACGTTTGGCAGATCGCATCGCGGCTGTGTTCGTGCCGATCGTCATCAGCATTGCGATTGCGACGTTCGCATTGTGGCTTGTCATCGGCGGATCGTTCACGCACGCGTTCGTCAACTTTGTCGCGGTGTTGATTATCGCGTGTCCGTGCGCGCTGGGACTCGCGACACCGACGGCAATTATGGTCGGCACGGGCAAGGGCGCGGAGAATGGTGTGCTGATTCGCAGTGGTAGCGCGCTCGAAATCGCACACAAGGTCACCGCGATTGTGTTGGACAAGACGGGGACGTTGACGCAAGGCGCGCCCACCGTGACAGATGTGATTGCAGATTTCAGGTTTCAGATTGCAGATTCGCAAACTCAATCTGCAAGCGTCAATCTGCAATCTGAAATTTTGCGAATTGTGGGTTCAGCCGAAAAAAACAGTGAGCATCCGCTGGGTCAAGCCATCGTCCAGTATGCGCGTGCGCGCGGCGTCGCGTTGAGCGAACCGAGTGAGTTTAGCGCGGTGGCGGGTCACGGCGTTCGCGCGCGCGTGGATGGTCATCAGGTTTTGATTGGCAACGCCAAACTGATGAGCGATGCGCGCATCGCGCTCGATGGTTTGGAGACGCGCGCCAACGAACTGACGGACGAAGGCAAGACGACGATTTTCGTCGCGCTCGATGGACGCATCGCTGGATTGATTGCGCTTGCCGACACGCTCAAACCGAACGCGCGCGCAGTAGTCGCCGCGCTCAAAAATTTGGGACTGAAAGTGTACATCCTGACCGGCGATCATCCGCGCGTTGCCGCCGCGATTGCACGTCAAGTTGGCGTGGACGATTTCTTTGCCCAAGTGTTGCCCGGACAAAAAGCGGACAAGATCAAGGAACTGCAAGCGCGCGGTGAAATCGTCGCGATGGTGGGTGATGGCATCAACGATGCGCCTGCGCTCGCGCAAGCCGATTTAGGAATCGCGATTGGCACAGGTGCGGATGTGGCAATGCACGCCGCCGACATCACACTGCTCACCGGCGATTTGCGCGGTGTGGTGACGGCAATTGCGCTTTCTAAGCAAACGATTCGTACCATCAAGGGAAATTTGTTCTGGGCATTTTTCTACAACGTGCTCGGCATTCCGATTGCGGCGGGCGTGTTGTATCCGTTTTTCGGTGTGTTACTGAATCCGATGATTGCGGCGGCGGCAATGGCATTCTCGTCGGTGTTCGTCGTGACGAATTCACTGCGCTTGCGCAATTTTCAACTGCCTCAACGAATCCAGAACGAATAAACGGATTGCGCTGAGGTAGGGATCAAAAAGCAATGCCGAGAGTGTCATTCTGAGGCGCGTTTTTCGCGGTGCTGAGCGAAGCCGAAGCAAGAATCTCTCAAAGGACTTGGCGAGACGCTTCGCTGCGCTCAGCGTGACAGATTGCCTTATCAGCATTACTTTTGTAGTACTACCCGCGCTGATTCGTTGTAGATGCGTGTATCTCTAACTATGTCTGATCTATTGGCGAATATTTACGATCCACTCATTGCGCCGCTCGATTTTCTTGGTGTTCGCCGTTGGCGCGAATGGACGACGCGTGCGGCGCGCGGACGCACCCTCGAAATCGGCGTGGGAACTGGTTTGAACTTGCCCCACTATCGCACGGCGCGCGCCATCGCGGCGATTGATCCCGATGGTGCGTCATTGACACGTGCAATGTATCGTCGTAACGGAAATGCCGTCGCATTATACCAAGCACGCGCGGAAGAGTTGCCGTTTGCTGATGAATCGTTCGATGCGGTCGTTGGCACGCTGACGTTTTGTAGCATCGGTGATCCTGAACGCGCGGCGCGTGAAGTGTGGCGTGTGCTCAAACGCGGTGGTACGTTACGATTGGTGGAACACGTGCGCGTCGAAAATCGTTTGATTGCGCGTGCCCAAGATGTGCTCACACCGCTTTGGCGCGAGATGGCAGGCAATTGTCATTTGAATCGCGATACCGTGCGCATCATCGCGCGCGCGGGATTTCGCGTGCGCGTAGTGAATCGGTTGGTAGCAAGTTTGTTTGTGGGAATTGATGCGGTGAAAGAGATTGGAGATTAGAGAATTAGAGATTAGAGAATTAGAGATTGGAGATTGAATCTCTAATCTCCAATCTCCAATCCCTAATCTCTAATCCCTCACAACAAGGAGGCACAATGGAACACAAAGACCCCGTATGCGGAATGACGGTGATCGAAGGTAAGGAAGCCGCCAAGTCCGAATACAAGGGCACAGTGTATTACTTTTGCTCGCGCGGATGCAAGGTCGCGTTCGATAAAGACCCAGAGAAATTTCTGCGCGAGGGTCCACAAATGATGATGCCCGAACATCACTAGAGATTTTATGGGGACGCGCGTACACGTCCCCATAAAACTTTTTGGGTTTATGTTGACAAAGCCCTAGAGTTGTAATATGATGCGCTCGCACAAGAATCCGATGCTAGGAATATCGCGATGCCTGCAGACTATTTACCGATTCTCGTGATGATCGTCATTGCAACCGGCTTTGCCGCGATTGCGCTACTGTTGTCCGCACTCACTGGACCGCGCCGTCCTACCCCCGCTAAACTTGCTCCCTATGAATCTGGTATGCCGCCGATTGGTTCGGCACGCCGACGTCTCTCCATCAAGTACTATCTCACGGCTGTTCTCTTCATCCTGTTCGACATCGAAATCATTTTCTTCTACCCTTGGGCAGTCCTCTTTCGCGATCTGGGTTGGTTCGGCTTGATCGAGATGGGCGTGTTTATGCTTGTGCTGCTGATCGGCTATGTGTACATCTGGCGCAAGGGTGGGTTTGAGTGGGATTAGAGATTGGAGATTTGAGATTTGAGATTGGAGATTGGAGATTGATGCTGACGAATGAATTGAGATCTCAAATTCAGAAATTGATGGCGCGATACCCTGAACCACGTTCGGCGGTGATGCCAGCGTTGCATCTCGTTCAGCGCGAGTTGGGCTGGTTGCCCGACGAAGCAATTCAGGACATTGCCGATGTGATTGGAATGTCCAAGACCGAAGTGAACAGCGTGGCGATGTTCTATACGATGTACGCGCGCGAACCGCGCGGCAAGCATACGATTATGTTCTGTACCGATTTGCCCTGCGCGCTGAATGGTGCTGACGAGATGTTGGAGCACTTGGAACACAAGTTGGGTTGCAAAGCCGGGCAAACCTCGCCCGATGGCAAAATTACACTGCAAGAAGCCAAGTGTCTGGGTGGTTGTCACCGCGCGCCCGTAATGCTCGTGGACGGCGTCGAACACGTGGAGAATTTAACGCTCGACAAGTTGGATAAAATTATCGAACAGTTACGCAATACGTAATAC
>JAOACU010000163.1 GCA_026417715.1 Anaerolineae bacterium
TGCCGATTTTCGATTGCCGATTGCCGATTGCTGATTTTCGATTGCCTTCTTACACAATCGCAAATCTAAAATCTAAAATCTAAAATCTAAAATCTAAAATCTTCCGTCTTCCGTCCTCCGTCTTCCGTCGTCTGTCGTTCGTCTTCCATCTTACGCCGCATCGCCTTGCGAATCACCGCGCGCGTTTTGTCTGGCAGGGGAAAGTGATGCAACTCGCTGAATGCCACCCAGCGCGCTTCCAACACATCGCTCGACGCGCGCAAATCGCCGCTCACATACGACGCGGCAAAATCCACCAGCGCGTAATGATACTGCACGCGCGCCGCGTCGTCGTGCACGATAATGTCCACCGCATCGGCAATCGCTTCGATACGAATTTCGATGCCACATTCTTCGCGCACTTCACGACGCGCGGCATCGCGCCACGTCTCGCCGAGTTCGACCACGCCGCCGGGGATTCCCCACTCGCCCGCGCGCGGCGGTTTGCCCCGCCGAATCAACAACACCGCATCATCTTTGCAAACAATTACGCCCACTCCCGCAATCGGACGCGCGGGATAATCACGTGAATCACTCATAAAGTAGGAAGTATGAAGTCAGAAGTATGAAGGATGAAAAATCATCCTTCATACTTCATCCTTCATACTTTGAATCGAACTTAACTGTCATTGGTTGGTTTTATATCTTTGATATTCAGTTGCAACCGCGTCTCGCCATTCCACGTGCGCGCATCGAGTTGATACGCAATGTCAATGCGCGCAGGCAATTGTCCCAACCAACTCGCCTGACGAAACGCGATCGCATCCCACACAGCATTGCCATCGCTCAACAACAACTTGAGATGCTCGTTGCCGACGACGCGCGCATCGCGTACCAAAACATTCCGACTAACAAACACCGGTTCGCGATTGCCATAACCGAACGGCGACAGTTGCTCTAACGCGTTGTAAAGCGCCCACGTCATTTCACTCAACGACACTTCGGCATCCACCGTCAGCGTGGGCACGAGTTCTGCTGGTGCAAGCGTGCGCGCCGCGATCTCGCGCAAGCGCGTTTGCAACGCCGGCAAATTTTCGTTGCGCACGGTGAACCCTGCCGCCATCGCGTGTCCGCCGTGCCGCACCAACAGATCGCGACATTCGTCGAGCGCGGCAACGATGTTGAACTCACTGATACTGCGCGCCGAGCCGCGACTCTCGGCTTCGCCGTGATGCACCGCAATCGCAGGACGATAGAACTCGTCCACGAGACGACTCGCAATCAAACCGACGATGCCCTCCAAAAATTCCGCATCGGTGACAAACAACAACGGTTCGTTTTCTGCCGATTCAACAACCACCTCGCGCGCTTTGAGTGTCAACGCCGTCGTCAAACGTTGTCGTTCGCGATTCGTCTCTTCAAGTTGCTGCGCGAGCGCGTCGGCTTCGCCGGGATAAATCGTGGTGAGCAAATCGTACGCGCGCAAGGCGTGCTCCAAACGTCCCGCCGCATTCAGTCGCGGCGCCAACACAAAACCGATGTTGCCGGCGTCAAGCGTCTCGGGTTTGAGCGCGGCATAACGCATCAATGCTTGAAGACCAGGACGCTCGGATTTGCGTAAACGTTCGATGCCGAGTTTGACCAGCGCGCGATTCTCTTCGACGAGTGGCACCAAATCAGCCACCGTACCGAGCGCGACCAAATCGAGCAATGTTTCTTCAGTTATGGAAGTGCGTTGGAGTGGCACGCGCGCGTTCACGCGCAGCAACGCTTGCGCTAACTTGAACGCCACGCCTACACCTGAAAGTTCTTTCGTCGGATAGGGGCACTGCGGTTGTTTGGGATTGATAATCGCAAACGCGTCAGGAAGTTCGCTGCTCGGCGCGTGATGATCGGTGATGATGATGTCCAAACCCTGTCGCGTGCCAAACGCGACTTCGTCGAGCGAACGGACACCACAATCCACCGTGACGACGACACGCGCGCCGCGCGCTTTGAGTTGTTGCAACGCCTCGCAATTCAAACCATACCCTTCATCAATTCGATGTGGAATGTACGGCTTGACTTGCGCGCCCAACGCTTCGAGAACCTGAACGAGTAGTGCAGTCGCGGTCACGCCATCCGTATCGAAATCGCCATAGACCGCGATGAACTCGCCCGCGCGAATCGCACGTCGCAAGCGATCCACCGTTTCGTTCACACCGCGCATCCGAAACGGATTACCAATGAGCGCATCAGGAGTGAAAAAAGCATCCACCTGTTCCGCTGTGATGATGCCACGATTGTACAAAACTTGTACGACAAGTGGATGGAGATTCGGAAAACGCGCGACAATGAGCGACGAGACGCGCGGCGCGATTTGCCAACGTTTGGGTTTGGGAGGCAATCTTCAACTCCGATGATTAGGGTTGGTGCAAAGGTGTTGGCGACTGAAAGTCGCCGCGACAAAAACCCAAAGCCGCCCATTCGGCGGCTAACCCAGCCCGCGTAGGCGGGCTTGGGGTAGTTGTTGCCGTGAATTCATTCGCCTGTCAATAGATGATGCGATTTTACCACGAAGTAGGACAATCTTGCAAACTTTTTACAAACTGATGTTACGCAAGGACTAGTTTGAAACTTGTCCTACGTTTTTTCAATCTTTTGTCAAGTTGATGGTAAAATGATAGTAAAATTCGATTCTTTGATAGTTTTTGACAGTTCCAAGTGAGTATAATTTGCATTGTATTACATAGGAGTTTTCAGTTTTGACCTCTTCTCGCCTCGAAGGTTTTTATCGCCTCACAATCTCCGAACGACAGCGCCGTCTAGAGTTGACAGAAAGTGAAATTGCCGCGCTTGGCACCGGCGGTCTCACGCTCGATTTAGCGAATCGTCTCATCGAAAATGTCGTTGGCATTCACGGTTTGCCGCTGGGCATCGCCACGAATTTTCAAATCAATGGACGCGACTATTTGATTCCGATGGCAATCGAAGAGCCGTCGGTCGTCGCGGCGGCAAGTCACGCGGCAAAACTCGTACGCAACGCCGGCGGATTCGCGGCAAGCGCGGACGCGCCGCTGATGATCGGTCAAGTTCAAATTGTTGATTTGGACGACGTAGACGCGGCGCGCGAAAAAATTCTTGCCGCGCGCGACGAAATTCTGCGCCTTGCCGATTCCAAGTCCACACTCGTCGAATTTGGTGGCGGCGCGCGCGATCTCGATGTGCGCGTCCTGCGCGGCACGCGCGTTGGCCCGATGCTCATCGTGCACCTGAAAATTGATGTGCGCGATGCGATGGGCGCGAACTCGGTCAATACCGCGTGCGAAACCGTTGCGCCGTTCATCGAAAAATTGACCGGCGGGCGCGTCGTCTTGCGCATCCTGTCGAATCTCGCCGATGAGCGTCTCGCGCGCGCAGCGTGCCGCGTGCGGAAAGAGGACATTGGTGACGATGTGGTGCGTAACATCGTCGCGGCACAAGTGATGGCGGAGGTGGACCCGTATCGCGCGGCGACACACAACAAGGGCATTATGAATGGGATTGACGCGGTTGTAGTCGCCACAGGAAACGATTGGCGCGCGGTCGAAGCCGGCGCGCACGCGTACGCCGCGCGCAGTGGACAGTATCGCGCGCTCACCACTTGGGATCGCGACCCCAACGGCGATTTGGTTGGTTCGATCGAACTGCCGATTGTCAGCGGGATTGTGGGCGGCACTGTGAACGCGCATCCGCTCGCGAAAATCGCGCTCAAGATTTTGGGTGTCAAGACCGCGCCAGAGTTTGCGGGTGTGCTCGCGGCAGTGGGACTGGCGCAAAACTTGGGTGCGCTGCGCGCGCTCGCCGCCGAAGGTATTCAAGCCGGGCATATGGCATTGCACGCGCGTCAAGTCGCCATCTCCGCTGGCGCAACCGGTGACGCGATTGATCGCATCGCCGAGCAATTGGTGGCAGAGAAAAATATCAGCGTGGCGCGTGCGAAAGAGTTGTTGGGGTACGGAGGTAACCAATGACAATACCGCGCTTGATTGCTATCGTATTCATTCTCGCGTGTGTGAGCGTTGCGTGGCTGGTGCTGGCGGGTGTCACCGTGATTCGCACGCAAGATGTGGGGCGCGCACTGACGCCGCAAGTGGGCGAATTGTGGGGACCGCCACTCACTCAAGGCGCGCCGACGGCTTCGATCACTTCAGCCGACCGTTCCGTGCGCGCGCAAGCCGTGCAAATCGAATCGTCTAACATTGCGGTCAACTTGCACCTCGACTATCGGCAAAAGGGCTTGTTGTGGTATTCGACGTACACCGTGGATTTCGATGGCAAGTACACGCTCGTCAATCCGCTGGAACAACCGGTAACGATGACGGTGCAGTACACCTTCCCAGCGGCGAACACGCTCTACGACAATTTCAAATTCGAGATCAACGGCACGCGCGTTCTGCCCGATAGCGATTTGACGCGCGGTATCTCTACGACTGTCACTCTAAACGCGCGCGAAACGGCGAATGTGAATGTAGCATATCGTTCGCGCGGTTTGGATCGTTTTCTTTACAAGTTTGGGAGTGGCATCACAAACGTCAAAAATTTCACGATGGTTGTTACCACCGATTTTCGTGAATTCGATTTTCCGCAGCAAACCGTTTCGTCTTCGCTCAAAGAGCCAACGGCGAACGGTTGGAAACTCACGTGGAAATTCGATTCGCTGGTCGCAGGATTCAACATCGGCGTCGAGATGCCCAAGAAATTGCAACCGGGAATGTTGGCAAGTCAAATGAGTCTCTTTGCACCGGTGTCGCTCTTGTTCTTTTTCACCGTGCTGGTCATCATCGGTGCAGTGCACGGACACAACTTGCACCCGATGCACTATTTCTTTCTCGGCGCATCGTTCTTTTCATTCCATCTCTTGTTTGCGTATCTGGCTGATCGCATAGCCATCGAAATTGCGTTCGTGGTATCCGCGCTCGTGTCGTTGCTACTCGTCGTGACGTATGTGGGGCGCGTGGCAAATTGGAAATTCGCGCTGCGCGAAGTCGGCATTTCACAATTTCTGTTCCTTGTGTTATTCTCATACGCGTTTTTCTACGAAGGTTATACCGGACTCGTTATCACCATCGGTGCAATCATCACGCTTGCAGTGATGATGCACGTGACGGCGAAGGTGAATTGGGAAGAAGTGTTTCAAGCAAGACGAAAGACGAAGGACGGATGACGAAGGCATTCGTCTTTCGTCCTTTGGCTTCCGTCCAACATAGGAGGTTGAGTTCAGAATGAGTGTGATGAAACCCAAACGTGATGTAGGCATCATCGGTTACGGCGCATACGTACCGCGCTATCGCATTCGCGCGGAAGAAATCGCGCGCGTGTGGGGCGGTGCGGAAGATGGTTTGCCCATCGAAGAAAAAGCCGTGCCGGGTCTCGACGAAGACACGGTGACGATGAGCATCGAAGCGGCGCGCAACGCGCTCGCGCGCGCGGGCATCGCGCCGCAACAACTGCGCGCCATCTGGGTCGGGAGCGAATCGCATCCGTACGCGGTCAAACCATCGTCCACGATCGTCGCCGAAGCAATTGGCGCGGCGGGTTCGATTCTCGCCGGCGATTGGGAGTTCGCATGCAAAGCCGGCACCGAAGCGTTGCAAGCCGCGATCGGTTTGGTCGGCTCGGAGATGGCGGATTACGCGATGGCGATTGGAATGGACACCGCGCAAGGTCGTCCGCAAGACGCGCTCGAGTACACTGCTGGTGCAGGTGGCGCGGCGTACATCATCGGTCCCGCCGAAAACGCGCTCGCGATTCTCGAAGCGTCGTACTCGTACGTGACCGATACGCCGGACTTTTTCCGTCGCGAACATCAACACTATCCGCAACACGGCAATCGTTTCACCGGCGAGCCCGCGTACTTTGATCACACCTTGCGCGCGGCGCGCGGCTTGATGGACGCGCTCGGCTACACACCCAGCGATTTTGCGTACGCGATTTTCCATCAACCCAACGTGAAATTTCCGCAGACAGCGGCAAAACGCTTGGGCTTTAAGCCAGAGCAAATTGCGCCGGGCTTGCTCAGCAACAAAATCGGTAACACGTACTCAGGCGCGGCGATGATCGGGACGACCGCAGTGCTCGACATCGCCAAACCCGGCGACCGAATCTTGATGTGCTCATTCGGTAGCGGCGCGGGTAGCGACGCGTTCTCGTTCGTCGTCACCGCGAAAATACGCGAAAGAGTCATGAAAGCACCCAAGACGATGTGGTATGTGCAACGCCGCGAGGAAATTGATTACGCGCTGTACGCGCGGTATCGCGGGAAACTTGTGATGAACTGAAGCAGAGACAGTAGAACAGTTAGACAGTAGGACAGTGAGACAGCGGAACAGTGGGATGTCCAACTGTCTGACTGTCCAACTGTCCAACTGATTCACTGAACACTGGAGGTAATATGCGTGAAGTTAGCATCGTTGGAATTGGACAAACACAAGTGAAAGAACACTGGGAAAACTCGTTGCGTGAATTGGCAGTGGAAGCGATTCTGAACGCGATGAAAGATGCGCGCGTGGATCACGCCGACGCGCTCTACATCGGCAATATGCTGAGT
>JAOACU010000164.1 GCA_026417715.1 Anaerolineae bacterium
AGATGTGTATAAGAGACAGAGTGTAACTTGGGGCAGAGACAGTGAGCGCGGCGCGCGCGACTTGAAAATCGGCAGGGAGATGAGTATCGTGCCAGGCTCGCGCGATGAGAGATAGTTGCAGTATCTCACCCCAGCGTGCGATTTCGTTCGCGTCCAAAAAGCGTCCAAAGATCAAGGTGCCGCGACTGGGACCTTGGTCTTGGCTCGTCAAAATCGGCAGAGCGACGAATAGCAAAGAACCTTCGGGCAAGGCAAGGATACCGCTGGTGCCGCTCATCAGATCGCGATGCTGGAGCAAAATGCTTGAGGGGGTGAGGTGAGAAGACAAACTCGTGGGCAACGGTATAGCACGTCGGTATTGGAGGTCGTACGCTTTGCTTGCTACAACGCGTCCAGACGAATGCACGAGCACGATCAGATTGAGGCGAAGATTCTCTAGCGCGCTATCGGTGAGGTTGGATTGGATGTAGGCATTGTTGGCGTTCTCGATGAATTCGTACGTGTCGTCCCAGCGCGCCCAATCGGCGCAAATGCTCTCCAATTGTTTGAGTTCCATCGCCAAGGTTTTGTGAATACGGGTGAGATGGACATGCATCTCTTTTTCTTCCAACCGCGCGAAATGGTTGGTTAGAATCCACTGTTGGATGAGAAATGCTACTATTACCACAGTGGCTAAAAGTAATCCAATTGCCAGAAGAGTCTTACGTCGCAGAGACATTGCCCTCTTCTCCTTCCTCCTCCGTCTTCCGTCCTGCGTTATCGTTTCCGCAAGCGTTGCACCACATCTGCCACTGCGTTCACGGCGTACTCTACCTCGGCTTGCGTATTGCCGCGCCCCAACGTTAGACGCAGCGCGCCGCGCGCGAGATCGGGTGCATAGCCCATTGCCGCAAGCACGTGCGATGGCTCTGCCGCTCCAGCCGTACACGCGCTACCTGTGGATGCCGCCACGCCCGCCAAGTCGAGCCCGAGCACCATCTCATCACCGATCGCGCCAGGGATGACGAAACTGCTGTGCCCTGGTAAACGATGGTGCGGATCACCGGTCAATTGCGCGCCTGGCACGCGTTCCAAGATTCCGACGATGAGTTGTTCGCGCAGAGCGCGCAAGCGCGCGTTTGTTTCCTCGCGTTCGCTTTGCGCGATCTGGAGTGCCGTTGCCATTCCGACGATGTACGGCACGTTTTCGGTGCCGGCGCGCCGCGCGCGTTCTTGACTGCCCCCGGTTTGCATCGGCACGAGTGGTGTACCCGTTCGCACGTACAATGCGCCGACGCCTTTGGGTCCGTGAAACTTGTGCGCGCCAAGCGACATCAAATCCACGCCGAGTCTTTCCACATCGAGTTCGAGATAGCCGCCGGCTTGGACGGCGTCTGTGTGAAAGACGATGTGGCGCGCGCGCGCAATCTTGGCGATTTCGGCAAGTGGTTCGATGGTGCCAACTTCGTTGTTGGCGTACATTACGCTGATCAAAATCGTGCGTGATGTGATCGCGCGCGCAATGTCGTCGGGATTGACGACTCCATAGCGATTGACTGGCACGCGCGTCACTTCAAAGCCAAATTCTTTTTCGAGTTGCGCCGCCGTGTTCAAAATCGCGTGGTGTTCAATCGGCGTTGTGATGATATGGTTGCCGCGCGCGCGCAGCGCGAATGCCACGCCGCGCAGTGCCAAGTTATCGCTCTCCGAGCCACAACTGGTGAAGACGATTTCGTTGGGGCGTGCGTGCAAAATGTCGGCAATCGTTTGGCGCGCGTCTTGCAGCGCGGCAAGCGCGACCTGGCCCCAGCGATGCAAACTCGATGGATTGCCAAAGTGCTCGGTAAAGTATGGTAGCATCGCCTCGACGACGCGCGGGTCAACGGGCGTGGTCGCCGAGTGGTCAAGGTAGATGGGAGATGGAAGATTGGAGATTGGAGATTGGAGATTGGCGTTGGGTCTGATCATTCGCGTATATGAACCTTTCGTAATCGTTAATTCAATTGTAACAGACAATTCAACGAGCGTCAATGATACGTTCTTGACGAATTTCCATTGCCTCTCAATCAGGTTCAGGTTAGGCGAGTAAAGAGACAATCCAATAGTTCAGAAACGTCCATAATCGTTATCTTGAATTGTCTGCACCCCAATTCGCGCCCTTGACAACGCCACTTGAATTGTGCTATCATCACGACCGCTTCGTGATGAGTGCGAAGCAAAAAATCTCATGACAGGGAGAAGTGACAATGGCACATCAATTGACTGCCAAACAATTTCCATCGTTTCAAAAAGAGTTGGACGGGATTTCCAAGCGGACGATGGAGGAACATTATAAACTGTATCAGGGCTATGTGAACAAGTACAATGAAATCGTTGCCAAGATCGAAGCCCTGACTGCCGATGACTACAAGGCGGCGAATCCAACCTACTCGCTCGTGCGCGAACTCAAAGTGGAACTGGCGCGCGCCGTCGGCGGGGTCAAGAATCACGAGTTGTACTTTGCGCATCTGGGCGGCAAGGGAGGTACGCCTAGCGGCACGTTGCTGGCGCAAATCGAAAAAGATTTTGGTTCGTACGAGCGCTGGCTTGCCGATTTCAAGGCGACCGGCATTGCCGCGCGCGGTTGGGCGTTCCTGGCGTGGGATCGCGAGTATGGACACTTGTTCAATATGATCGGCGATGAGCAGTTCTCGTTCCCCGTGTGGAACGCCGTGCCGATTCTTGCGATGGATGTGTTCGAGCACGCGTTTTTCATTGACTATGGCACTGCCAAAGCCGCCTACATTGAAAAATTCTTCGCCAATCTCGATTGGGACGATGTTGCCAAGCGATTGAGTGAAGCACAAAAATAGAATTTCCCAGAGAAACCCGTTTCCACGTCGAGAAACGGGTTTCTCTGCGTACGGAGATGAGCAATGACGCAAGAACAAGTTAAACATCGCGTACTCGGTTTGAGTGACGAGCAAGCACTCGAGATGTACTGGCACATTCTCCTCGCGCGGCGACTCGATGAACGGATGTGGATTTTGCATCGTCAACACGAGATCGCCTTTCACATTTCCGGCATCGGGCACGAAGGCGCGCAAGTGGGCGCGGCGTTTGCCTTGAAAAAGGGCTACGATTGGGTGCATCCCTACTATCGCGATATGGCACTCGTGCTGACGCTGGGAATGTCTCCGCGCGAATTGATGCTTGCCGTGTATGGCAAGGAAGGTGAGCCGTCATCGGGCGCGCGACAGATGCCGGCGCACTTTGGGTATCGCGCGCTCAAAATCGTTTCGGGCTCTAGTCCGGTGGCAACCCAAGTCCCACAAGCCGCCGGCATCGGCTTTGCCATTCGCTACAAAGGCACGGACGAAGTGGTGCTCACGTGTTTTGGCGAAGGGTCCACCGCGCAAGGAGATTTTCACGAGGGTCTGAACTGGGCGGGCATTCACAAATTGCCGGTGATTTTTCTGTGCCAAAATAATCAGTACGCGATTTCGACGCCGGTGCACAAGGAAACGCCGGTAGCAAACATTGCGGATCGTGCCGCCGCGTACGGCATCGCCGGCGTTCTCGTGGATGGTAACGACGCGCTGGAAGTGTATTGCGCGGTGCGCGATGCCGTCGCGCGCGCGCGGCGCGGCGAAGGGGCGACCCTCATCGAAGCCAAATTGTATCGGCTGGTGCCACACTCGTCGGATGACGATGATCGCACCTATCGCCCACGCGAAGAAGTGGAAGCGTGGAAACGCTGTTGCGATCCGTTGTTAGTGATGCGCGACTATTTGTTCAGCATCGGCTTGCTCGACGAAGCGCGGCAACAAGAGTACGAAGCGCGCGCCAAACACATCGTGGACGATGCCAACGAATTCGCGCGCAACGCTCCCTACCCACCACCCGAATCAGCACTGACCAATGTGTGGGGCGAATTACCCGCGCTGAGTAACTGAGCGCGCATCACGCATCACGCAATACGCAATACGCAATACGCAATACGCAGTATTACGTATTGCGTATTGCGTATCACGTATCGTGTATGGAGGGTGTTATGGCAACCCTAACGAACATCGAGGCGGTGACGCGAACGTTGCAAGAGGAAATGCGTCGCGATCCGAATATTTTTATCACGGGCGAAGATGTGGGCGTGCGCGGTGGTGTGTTTCGCGCGACCAAAGGATTGATCGAAGAATTTGGTGAACAGCGCGTTGTGGACGCGCCGCTCGCCGAATCGTCCATCGTCGGGATTGGCATCGGCGCGGCGCTGTACGGTTTGCGCCCAGTGTGCGAGATTCAGTTCGCGGATTTCATCGCGCCAGCGTTTAATCAAATCGTCAACGAAGCCGCGCGGATGCGCTATCGTTCCAACGGCGCGTGGACGTGTCCGCTGATCATTCGCGCGCCGTACGGTGGTGGTATCGGCGGTGGTTTGTATCACTCGCAGTCGGTCGAGGCAACGTACGCGCACGTGCCGGGTTTGTACTTTGTCGCGCCCGCCACACCGTACGACATCGTGGGAATGTTGCGTTATGCGTTTCGCGTGAATGATCCCGTGTTGTTCTTGGAACACAAAAAAGCGTATCGGCTCATCAAGGGCGATGTGCCTGATGAGTGGTACACGGTGCCGTTTTGTCGAGCGGATGTCAAACGCGCGGGGAGCGATGTGACGGTCATCGCGTTTGGGCTGATGTTGCACGAATCGTTGAAAGCGGCGGAAACACTCGCGAACGAAGGCATCAGCGTCGAAGTGGTTGACCCGCGCACCCTGAGTCCACTCGACAAGGAAACGATTCTTGCGTCAGTCAGAAAGACGAGTAAGGTGTTGATCGTGTACGAAGATAATTTGTCGTTCGGTTGGGGTGCAGAGGTCGCGGCGATCATCGCGAGCGAAGCGTTCGAGTATCTTGATGCGCCGGTGATGCGCGTGGCGGGTCCCGATGTGCCCGCTGTGCCGTTCGCGCGCACGCTGCAAGATTTCTTTATGCCGAACGCGGACAAGATCGCGCGCGCCCTGCGCGCGCTCGCGGCGTACTGAACGGAGAGGAACACAATGGCAACGAATATCGTAATGCCTCAGTTGGGCGAAAGTGTCATCGAAGGAACAGTGGGCAAGTGGCTCAAGCGCGTGGGCGAACGCGTGGAGCAATACGAACCAATTCTCGAAGTCGTCACCGACAAAGTGACAACCGAAATTCCCTCGCCCGCGTCGGGCACATTGCTACAAATTTTGGTCAACGAAGGAGTCACGGTCAAAGCGGGTACAGTGCTTGCGGTGATTGGCGCACCGGGCGAAACACTATCGGCGCCGAGTCCATCGGCAACGCCGGCACCCAGCCCCGTCGCGTCGAGCGCATCGGTGACGCCAACGCCAACTCCCGCGCGCTCATCGCGATTATCGCCGGTCGTCGCGCGAATGATCGCCGAACATCACATCACCGATGCAGAACTAGCGACGATTCGCGGCACGGGCGAAGGGGGACGCATCAGCAAAAAAGACATTGAGAATTTTCTCAAGACGCGCGCGCGTCCCGCCGCGCAAGAGTTGCCCGCGTGGGAACAGCCCGGCACCGGCGAATTGTTCCGTCCTACCGAAGAAGTGTTTGGTCAACCGACAGTGCCCGCGCGCGAAGGTGAGGTGATACCGCTGTCACCGATTCGTCGCGCGATTGCTGAACATATGGTACGTTCCAAGCACACCGCGCCCCACGTGACCACTGTGCACGAAGCCGATATGTCGCGCGTGCTCAAGTTTCATCAAGCACACGCGGCAGAATTTGAAAAGCAAGGAGTGAAACTCACCTACACGGCATTTTTCGTTCAAGCCGCGATTGTCGCGCTCAAGGCGTTTCCAATCGTCAACGCTTCGTACACGGAACAAGGCATTCTGCTCAAGCGTGAGGTGAACATCGGCATTGCGGTTGCCACCGACGAAGGCTTGATTGTGCCGGTCATCAAACACGCGGACGAAAAGAGTTTGCTGGGGATTGCGCGCGCGGTGAACGATTTGGCAACCCGTGCGCGCGAAAAACGCTTGCGTCCCGATGAGGTGCAAGGAGGGACATTCACGCTGACCAACTATGGCGTCTTTGGTTCGCTCTTTGGCACGCCGATCATTGCTCAGCCCCAGTCGGCGATTCTGGGCATCGGCGCGATCCAAAAGCGCGCGGTCGTCATCGAGGATATGCTGGCGATTCGCCCAATGGTGTACTTGGCACTCACGTTCGATGATCGTTTGCTCGATGGTGCGGTGGGCGATCAATTGGTGCAAAAGATCAAACGGTTTTTGGAAGAGTATCCGACCGCGTGAGCAGAACCGCGTCAACGAATCGGTAACGAATAAACGAATAGGGCAACCTATTCGTTTATTCTTTCACTGATGTTACGCACGCGTAGGACACGTTTGCAAACTGGTCCTACCTTTCACGCCCGATTTTCTATCCC
>JAOACU010000165.1 GCA_026417715.1 Anaerolineae bacterium
GCGCGCGGCATTCTCTTCGCCGATAAAATCAACGCCGTCAGCGAAACGTACGCGCGCGAAATCCAAACGCCCGAATTCGGTGAAAAACTCGATCCGATTTTACGCGAACGACAGGATCGTCTCGTGGGCATCCTCAACGGCATTGACACCGATTCGTTCGATCCCGCGCGCGATCCGCACATCGCCCAAAATTTCACCGCCGATTCGCTCGACGCGCGCGCGGCGAACAAGACGGCGTTGCAACAACGCTTTGGTCTGCCTGCTAGTGACGCGCCCTTGCTCGCGATCATCGGACGACTCAATCGGCAAAAGGGAATGGACTTGGTCGCCGATGCGATTGACCACGTGCTCGACGCGCTCCCCGTGCAACTCGTTGTGATGGGCGCGGGCGATCAGCACTATCACGAATTTTTCACGCGCTTGCAACAGCAATTTCCGCAACGCGTTGGCGTGATGCTCACATACGACCCGACACTCGTGCGCGCAATCTACGCAGGCGCGGACATTTTGCTGATGCCCTCGCGCAGTGAACCCAGCGGCACCGATCAGATGTTGGCGATGCGCTACGGTTGCATTCCGATTGTGCGCGCGACGGGCGGTCTCGCCGATTCGGTCGAAGAATTCGATGCGCGACAAAATCGCGGCACAGGGTTCGTCTTCACGCGTCCCGATCGTTGGGCGTTGTTCGCAACGATTGCGCGCGCGGTGCAGGTGTATCAAATGCCGCGCGAATGGCGCGCACTGCAACAGCGTGCGATGGCGCGTGATTTTTCGTGGACAAGTGCCGCGCGCAAGTACACTGCGCTCTACCAAGACGCCATCGAAACGAAACAACGCGCGCGCCAAGCCGCGCGCGCGCTCGCCGACGACATTCAACTCACCGCGCAAAAAATCGCCGCGCTCCCCGCGCGCATTGCGCGACTCGGTGAACTGGCGTACAACCTGTGGTGGGGCTGGAATCCTAGTGGACGTCGCGCGTTCCAAGCACTCGACCCCGAACTGTGGGAGCGTGTGCAACGCAACGCCGTGCGCTTTTTGCGCGAAATCGGCGCGGAAAAACTCGCGCGCGCCAGCCAAGACCCGGCGTATCTGCAACTTTACGACGCCGCCATCGCCGAATTCGATCGCTATCACAACTGGAAAGCCACGTGGTTCAACGCGACGTATCCTTACCTCACCGAGCGCACCATCGCGTATCTATCGTTTGAATTTGGTTTGCACGCGTCGTTACCGATTTATTCGGGTGGCTTGGGCATTTTGTCCGGCGATCACACCAAAGAGGCAAGCGATTTGGGTTTGCCGTTCGTCGGCATCGGCTTTTTGTATCCGCAAGGATATTTCACGCAACGCATCAACGCCGATGGCTGGCAAGAAGCGATTCGCGAAAAACTCAACTTTGCGCTCGCGCCGATTTTGCCCGCCAAAGATCAACACGGCAACGAAGTAATCGTGCGTGTCGAATTGCCGGGGCGTTCCGTTTCGGCAAAGGTGTGGCGCATCCAAGTTGGGCGCGTGCCGATCTTTTTGATGGACACGGACATTGATGCGAACGCGCCACACGATCGCGACCTTGCCGCGCAACTCTATGGCGGTGATCGCGAGATGCGCTTGATTCAAGAGTACTTGCTTGGCATCGGCAGTGTGCGCGCGTTGCGCGCGCTCGGCTATAATCCGAGTGTGTGGCACTTGAACGAGGGACACTGCGCGTTCTCCGTGCTCGAACGCGCGCGCGAATTCGTGCAACAAGGGATGCCGTTCGAGCAAGCGCGCGCGGCAGTGCGCGCGACGACCGTGTTCACGACGCATACACCCGTGCCCGCTGGCAACGATACGTTCGCGTTCGATCTCATCGAAAAATACTTTGCGAATTTTTGGAAACAACTCGGCATCACGCGCGATCAATTCTTCGATTTGGCGCGGCAATATCAACCTTGGGGCGCGACCGAGTTCAGTATGACGGTGCTCGCGCTCAACTTTGCTGGCGCGGCAAACGGCGTGAGTGAGTTGCACGGTCAGGTGGCGCGCAAAATGTGGCACTTTCTCTGGCCCCAACGCGCCGAGCACGAAGTCCCGATTGGGCACATCACCAATGGCGTGCACTCGCGCACGTGGCTCGCCGTCGAACTGCACGATCTCTTCGACGAATACTTGCCGCGCGATTGGCGCGAACGTATTGACGATGCGACCCTGTGGGAGCACATCGAAAAAATTCCCGACGAACGGTTGTGGCAAGTGCATTGCGCGCTCAAGGCGCGTTTGCTCGAACTAGCGCGCACCAAAACGGGTGCGTCGCTCGCGCCCGATGCGTTGACGATTGGGTTTGCGCGTCGCTTTGCCACCTACAAACGCGGCACGCTCGTCTTTCGCGATCTCGAACGCCTCAAGCGCATTCTGCACGCGCCGAATCGTCCGGTGCAAATTCTTTTCGCGGGCAAAGCGCATCCCGACGACAATCCCGGCAAAGAGTTGATTCGCTACATCGTCCAACTCGCGCGTCAACCCGATTTTGCTGGGCGCATCGTGTTCCTCGAAGATTACGACATCAACCTGGCGCGCGCGCTCGTGCAAGGTGCGGATGTGTGGCTCAACACGCCGCGTCGTCCGCTCGAAGCGAGTGGCACGAGCGGACAAAAAGCCGCGCTCAACGGCGTTCCGAATTTCAGCGTGCTCGACGGTTGGTGGCGTGAAGGTTTTGTGCGTGGTGTCAACGGTTGGGCAATCGGTGAGGATCGCACGTGGGACGATGCGGACGCGCAAGACGCCGCCGATGCCGCGTCGTTCTACACCACACTCGAAAACGAAATCGTCCCGCTGTTCTACCAACGTGACGCAAACAACATTCCGCGTGCGTGGGTGCGTGTGATGAAGAACGCCATCAAGACGATTGCACCGCGTTTCGCGACGATGCGAATGGTCAAAGAGTACGTCACGCGCTATTACGCGCCCGCCGCCACGCGCTAACGTCTCACGCATCACGCATCACGTCTCACGCATCACGTCTCACGCATCACGTCTCACGCATCACGTTCACTCTCTCGCGCGCCCGCTCTCTCGCTCTCTCGCGCGCGCACTCTGGTTTCAGATTCCAAGTTTCAGGTTAGAGGTTCGAGGTCAACAACAATGCTCGCCAAAGTGACAAGTTGCGCGGTCATCGGTCTGGACGGCGCGCTCGTAGATGTCGAAGTGGATGTGTCGAGTGGGCAAGTCGGGTTTACGATTGTGGGTTTGCCCGATGCCGCTGTGCAAGAATCGCGCGAGCGCGTGCGCGCGGCGATTCGCAATTCGGGATTCACGTATCCACTCAAACGCATCACCGTCAACCTCGCGCCAGCGGATTTGCGCAAAGAAGGTCCCGCGTACGATTTGCCGATTGCGGTGGGTTTGTTGATGGCATCGGAGCAACTGCGCGCGGATTTATCGCGCGCGCTCATTATCGGCGAATTGTCGCTCGATGGCACGGTGCGTCACACGAACGGTGTGTTGCCGATGGCGGCGGTCGCGCGGGCGAACGGTTTTACCACGCTGTTCGTGCCGGCGCGCGATGCGCCCGAAGCCGCGCTCATCCCCGATGTCACTGTGTATCCCATCGAAACCTTGTTCGCGCTCGTGATGCATCTACAAGGACTGCAACCGATTCCTCCGTATCGCGGCACGCTCGATTTTTCACCCGAACCTTCACCAACGTATGCAACCGATTTCTCCGAGATTCGCGGACAAGAGCACGTCAAGCGCGCGCTCGAAGTGGCAGCGGCAGGACAACACAATATTTTGATGATTGGACCGCCAGGCGCGGGCAAGACCTTGCTCGCGCGCTCTGTGCCTTCGATTCTTCCTAAACTCACGCTCGACGAAGCGTTGGAAATTACACGCATCTACTCGGTGAACGATATGCTGCCGAGTGATTCGCCGCTGATTCGTCAACGCCCATTTCGCGCGCCGCATCACACGATTTCGCACGCGGGACTGGTCGGTGGTGGACGCTGGCCCCACCCCGGCGAAATTTCGCTCGCGCATCGTGGCGTGCTGTTTCTCGATGAACTGCCCGAATTCGATACGCGCAGTATGGAAGTGTTGCGCCAACCGTTGGAAGATAAACTCGTTTCGATTGCGCGCGTCAGTGGTTCACTCACGTTCCCCGCGAATTTTATGCTCATCGCCGCGATGAATCCTTGTCCGTGCGGTTACTATGGCGACGCGGTGCGCGAGTGCACCTGTTCGACCGCGAATGTGTTGCGCTATCAAAAACGCATCAGTGGTCCGTTGTTGGATCGGATTGACATTCACGTTCACGTGCCGCGCGTCGAGTACGAAAAATTGTCGGGCGATCGGTTGGGTGAGAAATCGGAGACGATTCGCGCGCGCGTGGAAAGAGCGCGTGAACGACAACGCGCGCGCTTTGCCGGCACGAATCTGCAAGTGAACGCCGATATGGGACCTGCCGAGGTGCGGCAGTATTGTGCGTTGGACGAAGCGGGCAAGCAACTCTTGCGGAGCGCGATGCAACAAATGCAACTGAGTGCGCGCGCGTATCATCGTATCCTCAAACTTGCGCGCACGATTGCAGATTTGGCAGAAAGTGATAAAATCGAGACACACCATCTTGCCGAGGCGATTCAGTATCGCCCACGTCAGTTGATCTAGCGGGTACACCGCTGTGCCCATCGGTAACACCGATGGGTTTATTGTTTGTATGACGACGAATCAACCACAAACCCTGACGCTCGAAGAACTTGTGCGCCTTGCCTTACCACCTGACACGCGCGTCTGGTGCGAGTCCGATTGGCGCGCGCGTCCTGTCAACTGGGTGCTCTCTATCAGCGCGACTGAAAGCGCGCGCTCGCAAGCCTGCGATTTTGCGTTGCTCCTCCCACCTTACCCTGCTGACCTTGCAGCGCATTTTTCACAGTGGGCGCAAATCGGCGTGGCAAGTGTCGCGATGCTAGGTGAACCCGATGACGCGATCGTCACTGCCGCGTGCCAAGCACAACTTCCGCTCGTGGCGATTCCAGCGCACACACCGTTGCGCGCGCTGGAACGTCGCGCCCTTGAATTTGTATTGGCGCGCGATGCGGCAATCGAACAGCGCGCTACGCAAGTCTATCAGCAACTCACCACGCTTGCTACCGAGAACGCCGGCTTGCCAGCGATGGCAGCGTTGATTGGGCGTGTCACAGGTAAGACGGTGCTTGTTCAGGACAAGCGGTTGAACATTCTTGCCGCGTGGTTTGCGGCAACCGAGAATGCCGCGCGCGCGTTGGTGGAAAAATGGGCGACGAATCCGACCAATCTCCCTGATGAATTTCGCGACCGCAAGCGCGCGGCGCAACATCCTGCATCGTTGGAACAGACGTTACCGTACGAAAATCGCGCGCGCTTGATTACGCCGATCGTTGCGCAAGGAATGGCGCGCGGGTATCTTTCGTTGATTGCTGAACGCGGCACCTTCCAAACGTTCGATCAACTGGTCGCTGTGAAAGGTGCCGCCGCGTGCGCACTCGAAATGGCAAAAGCCAAAGCGGTGAGCGAAGCCGAAAAGCGCGTGCGTGGCGGTTTCGTCGAAGCGCTCCTCGCCGGCAATCTCTCGACCGAAGAAGCCGAAAGTTGGGCAAAGCGCGATCGTTACAATCCTGCAGGCAAACACACCGTCATTGTCGTAGATTGGGCGCGCAAAGAGCATCCCTCGTATCGTCGTTTGGAGACCGTTATTCACGGCATCAAACGCCCGGCGATGCTCGTGCACGCGCGCGAAGACGAAGTGATTGTGTTCGTGCGCTTGGAAAACGAAACCGGCATCGAACGCGCGCGCCTTATCGCCGAAACGATTCGCCACCAAACCCACGCCGAGTTTCCCAACGATCCACTTGCCATCGGCATCGGACGTGCCACCGATTCGCTGATTCGTTTGCGCGATTCGTATCGTGAGGCACGGCAAGCGTTATCGCTCGCGCGACGATTGGCTAGTCCCACACCGCTGTACTTTGGTGAGTTGAGCGTGTATCGTTTGCTGTTTCTACTCGAACGTCACCCTGAACTCGATGCGTTTCGCCAAGAGATGATCGGCGCGCTCATCGAGTATGATCGCACGCAACGCACGAATTTGCTGGAAACGCTTGCCGCGTACTTTGCGCACAAGGGTAATCTCACGCAAACCGCTGAGGCATTGTTCATCCATCGCAACACGTTGCTGTATCGAATGGAACGCATCCGTGAAATCAGCGGACTCGATCTCGACAATCCTGAAACGCGACTCGGTGTGGAACTCGCGCTCCGCGCGCATCGTTTGCTCCTCGCGCGCGAAGAATCTTGACGGAGGACGAAAGACGAAGGACGGAGGACGAAAGACGAAAACTGTCCCACTGTCCTACTGCCATAC
>JAOACU010000166.1 GCA_026417715.1 Anaerolineae bacterium
GTGTCGTGGGGCGGGAAAAATTCGTGGTGTAGCGGACGACGTTCGAGATGCGTACATCATCGAGCAAGCCGATGTAGGAAGGATACGCGGATCCCGCATCGTGCTTTTCCGCGCCAAAAACCAGAAACGGATCGCTGTTCGGATAAGACGTTGCGCGTCCGTTGCGATAACTGATGTCGCCTATGGGTCCCGTACCACTTGCATCGAGTTGTCCATCCACGAACAGACGCAGTTGTCCGGTGCTGGCATTGCGCGTGACGGCGATGTGACGCCATTGTCCGTTGTTGACGCTCGTAGAGCCGTAAATCGTTGCGCCCGATGACGAGGCATCGCGCGCAACACCAAAGCAGATACGCCCAGCGGCAAGCGAAATGCCATAATCGCCATAATCGCCACCACCATACACATCGCGGTCAACAATGATGCGCCCGTTGATCCAACCATCGCCGATGGTGTTGCTGGGCGAGCACGTGCCGCCGGTGGCAGTGGTTTTCATCCAGAACTCGATGGTGAAATCACCACTCACATCGGCGTTGACGTGCGGGTCAATCCGAATCTTGACGCGATCAATATCGTCTCTGCCGTTGCCGTAGAACTGGAGTGCATAGCCGCTGGTGGCGAGAGAGGAATGAGGGAAAGAAAGTAGCCACATTGCGAGAACAACGATACTCGTCCAGACAACAAGTCGGCGTAGTTGTAACAAGTCAAACATCGCGATACACCTTGCAGAGAGGTTATAAAAATCTTGGATTCTAGTGAAAGATGATATTCATTCAAGTTATCATCGTCAATGGGACGACTGTCCTAGAGTTGCGCCGAATTTATGAGAACGTTTGACGCGAATGTGTAGGTCAAAAACCCGCTTGGCATCAAACAGATGAGAAATAGTGTGAGTGATACATATTCCAAAATTGACACGACCCGATGAGCGTGGTATAGTAAGCAACGTCGTTGCCCCGTTAGACTTGCATCGAATCCCGACGCGATGTGTGATAGCGTCGGACCCACACGCGCCGAGCGTATAACCAAAAGAGGTGGCGTGTGCGAGACACCGTTGATTTTGCCTTCTCTGTGTATCACAACTCATCGTTACCCCATCGCGCAACAAGGCATTGGACTTTACACAATGAATAAGACCAATGAAAATGTGATGATGATTCCAACGACCCTACGCGTGTTGATGCCGAATGGTTCGGTGGAAGAAATCAAATTGGAGACCTATTTGGCTGGCGTGGTTGCGGCAGAAATGGGTACGGATGCGCCTGTGGAGGCGCTCAAAGCGCAAGCCGTTGCCGCGCGCACGTATGCGATCGCTGCACAACGACATCCCGAACATAATGCGGATGTATGCACGACCGAGCATTGTCAAAAATGGAAACGTGTGGACCCCACAACCGCGCCCGAAGTGTTTCGCGCCGTGAGTGAAACGTGGGGCATTGTGGCGATGTACGACGGTCAGTTGATCAACACCTTCTTCTTTGAGCACTGCGACGGTCGTACGCGTAATGCGGAAGAAATGCATCTACCTGCGTTGCCTTACTTGCGGGGCGTGGATTGCTCGTGTGGCTTTCTTTCACTCAAAGGGCATGGCGTTGGAATGTGCAAGCGTGGTGCGATTGTGATGGCGCGACGCAATGCCTCGTTCGAGCAGATTTTACAGCATTACTATCGCGGTGTGGTCATTGCGCGTATGGAAACAGAACCGGCAACGGTAGAGCGTGTGGACGAAACTGCCATACTTCCACAACCCGAAGTGAACGAGGAAAAATCGCGCGAGCGTACGCGCAAGACCTCGAGCGATGTTGCCAAGCCCAAACGTCGTGTCACGCGGCGTGCAGTGCCGCGTCCGATTCCCGGACCCGCACCGATGCCTTCTGCGCTTGAAACACCTGCGCGTCCAGCCGCTGGCGCACTCAAACGTATTCACCGCGAGCCAGCGGCACCGAGTCGCGAAGAACCGGCGGCGCCCAAGTTGATTGTGCCGGGCGCGCCAACACCGCCCAAGTCGGAACCATCGCCTGCGCCGCGCATAGAACTCGATTTACCGATTCGTCCTACGCCACCGACAGAAACAACACCTACCACAACAGCGTGGCAATTACCCAAACCCGAACCGATCGAAGCGACGCGTCCCGCGCCCACACCGTCTTCTGCCGACGATACTCCTTCGATGATTGGGCGACGAATGCACGTGGATCATTTGCCAGGCGCGCGAATGATTTGCGGTGCGTTACCGCGCGCAGACATTGTAATTCTGATCGAGAATCCGCGCGGTGAAAACAACGTGATTTACAGTGGCACTGCACCCCAGTATGGCGTCGGAGGCTTTGAATTCCCTGTGGTTGAAAACGGAAAATACATCGTGACGATTGGAGGACAATCGCTCGCAGTACAAGTGCAGGACGATACCGTGTTCATTCAAGCATAAAAAAGACTGTGAGGTCAAGTGACCTCACAGTCTTTTTTCTTTCGACTCCCGTTTATACAGTGCCAGCGCGCGCTCACGCTGAATCGCGTGATC
The DNA here is from genome assembly GCA_026417715.1 of Anaerolineae bacterium. Taxonomy (GTDB): domain Bacteria; phylum Chloroflexota; class Anaerolineae; order UBA4142; family UBA4142; genus VGOB01. Next base: position 2,522 of record JAOACU010000166.1, read on the forward strand.
TACAATCGGCGCAGGATAATCTTTGCCGATTTCCACGCGCGCGCGTTGTGCGATCTCGTGTGGCATTGTCCAAGGCGCGTGAATGTACTCGCGCGGCACACGCGCCAGTTCGGGAATCCATTGCTTGACGTACGCGCCGTCGGGATCGAACTTGACGCCTTGCAACAGCGGATTAAAGATGCGAAAGAACGGCTGCGCATCGGTGCCAGTGCCCGCTGACCACTGCCAGCCCCCATTGTTCGACGCCATATCGCCGTCAATCAAGTGTTGTAGAAAATATTTTTCGCCCCAACGCCAGTCAATCAGCAAATCTTTGGTGAGAAACGATGCAACGATCATCCGCGCGCGATTGTGCATCCATCCTGTGGCGTTCAGTTGTCGCATTCCTGCATCTACGATTGGATAGCCCGTGCGACCCGCGCACCACGCCGCGAATTTTTGCGCATCGTTCTCCCAAGCGATGTTGTCGTACTCACGTTTGAATGCGCCGCGCGCGGCGTATGGAAAATGCCACAACACGTGCGCGTAAAACTCGCGCCACACCAGTTCGTCAATCCACGCCTTGCCTTGTTTACCAGCGTCCGCCTCGCGCGCCGCGCGCACAAGTTCACGCACCGAGACAGTGCCGAAATGCAAATGCGGCGAGAGATGTGATGTGGCATCGCGCGCGAGAAAATCGCGCGTGTCACGATACGCGCGCAATCCATCGGCGCGATGGAAGAACGCGCGCGCGAGTTTCTGCCCCTCCGATTCACCGCCGCGCGCGAAACGCTCTTCGCGTTCGATGCGCGGCAAATCGAGCGAGGTGATGTCGCGCGGGGTGTTCAAATCGCCACGCGTCGCGTAACGATTTGGGACAATCACGCGCTCTTCAAAGCGCAAGCGAAAACGCGTGTAGATGGTGTACGGTGCACCATCGTCTTTCAACACCTGTTCGGGCGCGGCAAGATAGTTATCGTCGAACGCTTCGACGCGCACGCCGAGCGCGTTCAGTGTGTCCATCACGCGCGTATCGCGCGCGCGTGCGTACGGTGTGTAATCGCGGTGAAAGTACACCGCATCGCTTTGCGTTTCGCGCACGAGGCGCGCCAGTTCACGCGCGGGATCGCCGCGCCGTATAATCAATCGCCCGCCGCGTTCGCGCAAACGCGCGTCCACATCGGCGAGCGAATCGAACAAGAATTGTCGGCGTGCAGGCGACAATTTGTCGCTGTGCAACAGGCGCGGGTCGAGAATAAAAACAGGAACCACACTTGCCGCGTCGCGTAACGCATAGTGCAAGGTCACATTATCGGTCACGCGCAAGTCACGTCGCAACCACCAAATCACGCGTCGCATCACGCATCCTGATTTAGGGTGTCGAGAATCTCCAGCAACTCACTGTTCGGTGGAATGTCGCTCATCGAGTGTCCATAGTGCACATAGCGCGCGATTCCCGCACGATCCACAATCACTTGCGCGGGCATTCGTCCCAGTTTGAACAGGTTCACCTCTTGCCCGTACAACTTGAGGACGCGCGATGTTGGATCGGGTACACCGATGAAGGGCAGGTTATGCTTTTGCCAGTATGCCGCAAACGCCTGCGCGTTTTCTGGACCAACGACGATAATTTCCGTTTGTCGCTCGACAAACTTTTCATAGTCTTGGCGCAACTGCGCCATATGCCGTTGGCAGAATGGTCACATAAACCCACGATTGAACACGAGCAAGACGTTTTTCTTGCCGTGAAAATCGGACAAGCACACTCGCTTGCCCATCCAATCATCGAGCGCGAAATCAGGTGCGGGTGTATTCAAAGTAACGCGTGACATTTCGATTGCTCCTACGCTAGTGCTCCCTCGAATGGTTTATCCCAACGCGTGCCAAGCACACCATACAGCAGTAAATCGGTGGGTGGATGATCGGCGATCGTATCGTAATAGTACGGCAAACGAATCTTGCCATCCCTACCGATGATGAACACACCCGACATTTGCATTACATCTTGCCCACGTGGTGGTGGCTCGGCGCGATGTCCACGCCGCCACGCGCGCAGTGTGCCCAGCACCACTTTAGGTGAAAGCAACACTTGCCACCAATCGCCGCGTTCCAAGCCGTACGCGCGGTATGCTTTGCGTTCAGGATCGGCAAGGCAAAGTATCTCTGGCGCGCGCTGCGCGCAAAACGCGCGCGCCGCCTCAGGATCACCTTGCGTCACTACAACAATCGTCAAACCTGCGCGCTCGATCTCGGCGCGCGCTTGCACGATTTGCGCCAGCATCTCTTTGCACTGCGGACAACCAAAGTGGCGCGTGAACACAAGTAGAATCGTTTTATCTTTCCACAATTCAGACAAGCGAATTGGTTGATTGTGTGTGGTTAAAAGTTCAATGTCAGGGGCAGGGTCGTTGAATTTCAGTTGAGTCATAATCACCTTACTGCGTATTGCGTATTGCGTATTCCGTTTTTACGCACTACGGAATACGTAATACGCAACCCTCACACTCCTTCCGTCGCCGCAAACGCGCGAATCTCTGCAGGGTCGCTGATGATGCGACGTATCTTGCCATCGCGCATTTGGATGATGCGGTCGGCGTACTGTGTCATTCGTAAATCATGGGTCACCATAATTCCCGCGCGTTTTTGTTCGTGAATGAGATTCGCAAACGTCTGGACAACTTGGTGCGCGCGTTCCGTGTCGAGCGCGGCGGTCGGCTCGTCGGCAAGGACGAGCGTGGGTAGATGAATCAGCGCGCGTGCAATCGCAACGCGCTGTTGCTGTCCACCCGACAGTTGACGCGGCAAGTTGTGCAAGCGTTCGCCCAAGCCGAGTCGCGCCAATAGTTCGCGCGCGCGTTCGCGTCCCGCGCGATCGTATTTGCCGTTCAAGCGCAACATCAGTTCGACGTTCTCAAGCGCGGTGAGGTACGGCACCAAGTTGTTCGCCTGGAACGTAAAACCGATTTTCTCGCGGCGAAAGCGCGCACGTTCCGCTTCGCTCATCTGGCTCAATTCCACGCCGTCAATCATCACCGAACCTTCGGTCGGGCGCAACAGCGCGGCGAGAATCGCGAGCATCGTTGTCTTGCCCGAGCCACTGGGACCAACCAGCGCGACGAATTCGCCATTGGCAACATTCAGCGAAACCTGATCCACCGCTTTGATAGTACCAATGTCGCTTTTATAAATTTTTGTCACTGCTTTTGCTTCGAGTGCGTTTGCCATTCTATCACCTTTTGTCGTTTCTCTATGAAACAACTTTTTTCTCCACAAAGGGCACGAAGGAACACGAATTTTTTCTTCGTGCTCTTCGTGTCCTTGAAGGTAAATCCCTTTCCGCGTAATGTCTATCGTTCACATCTTTTACCTGATCGTCATCTCCACACTTGCGCTTCTGCCCCACACTTCGGGTTCGTACATCGGTGTCACTTCTGCAGGCAACGCGCGGAACTTGCCGCTTGTCGTCGCGCGAATCAGGTACGCGTAGGTGTACTTGCCTTTCGCCAAGTATGTTGTGAAAAAGACCGCGCGATTATCACGCAAGTCTGGACGCGACCAGTAAAACCAAGGTTCGTCTCTGCCGCTGGGATCAACACCACTCATATTCAGCGAATAGTTGATCGCCTCGAAACCTGCAGGCAACGGGTCAGTGACCATCGTGTACCAACTTTCGCGCGGCACATCCACCGTCAACTTGACGCGCACCACATCGCCGACTTTGAATGAGGTGAGCGGCTTGTTGGTCTTGGGATCAAGATACTCGCGCGAAATGATGAATCCATCCAACGATTTTGCCGCGCCCACGCGTTCCACATCCGCATAGTACGTCAGCGCGCTGGCATAGTACACGCGCCC
>JAOACU010000167.1 GCA_026417715.1 Anaerolineae bacterium
TGCACCGCTTGCAAACAGATTTCGCGCAGCGCGTCGTCCACACTCGGCACGCCGCGCCCATTCAGCGACGCGCACAGGCGCGCGTACGGATGCAACGCATCGTCCGTCACCAAACGAAAATCGAGAAACACGCGTCGTTGGTACGCGCCCAGTTCCACATACAAACCTTGTTCACACAATTCAATACTTGGGCGAATGTATTCCAAACCCGACACGTAATCGCGAAAGACCACAAACACATTCGGATCGCGCGGCAAGGCAAGTCCTTCGCTCAACGTCTTTTGGACAAGTTTGCCACTCGCCTTGTCCAAGTACGCTGCCGATGTGCGAATCCAACCGCGCGTATCGGCATACTTGTTGTGATACACCACCAGCGCGCGCGCGTCGTCGCGGCGATTCGAGTAGGCAAATACGTTTTCGTCCACTGTGCCGTTCGGCGTGAAGAAATCGTACAGCAAAAAGTTTTCCACTTCGGCAAACAACGCGCGGCGATGCAACAGCGGAAAAATTTCGCGCGCGTGCCGTTCGATTAACGCTGGGTCGGGTTGTTCGTCCCACATTGCGCGACGAAACTCCATCCCGTAGCGTTCCGCAAAGCCCTCGATTTGTCCGTGCCCGAACATCGGCAAGCCGGGCAAGGTGACCATCATCGTCGTCACGCCAAAGTACTTGTCGCCCTTGCCAAACTGATCAACCGCTGTGCGCTCGTCGGGATTGCTCACAAAGTTCACATAGCGTTTGAGAATGTCGGGATCGAATTCAATCGTGTTCTTGATGACGGAACGATACTTGGCGTTTTCCTCATCGCGCAACATATTCATAAACGCGCTGTTGTAAACGCGATGCATTCCGAGCGTACGCACAAAATAACCTTCCATCAACCAAAACGCTTCGGCGAGTAACAACGTATCAGGCGCATCGGTGGCGACGCGATCCACCACCTCGCGCCAAAATTCTTGTGGCATCGCCGCGTCGAATTCTTCTTTCGTCATCGCAAATTCCGCGCGCGAAGGGATCGCGCCACCAGTGCCAGGTTGTGGAAACCACAGACGTTGATAGTGACGCTTGGCAAGCGTCATCGCGGCATCGAGGCGAATAATCGGAAACAAACGCGCCACATGCAAAATCGTTTGGATGACCGCCTCGCGCACTTCGGGCTTGAGAAAATTCAACTGTGCAGTATCGTTCCAAGGAAACGATGTGCCATCGTTGCCGTGATAGATGTACTTGACATCACCAGTGGCATAGTCCACGCGCTTGAACACCACCGCCGCGTCGCTGCGCGTCAAATAGTGGTCTTCCAAAAAAATTCCGACGCGCGGATCGCGCGACAAATTTTCACCCGTGAACGAGTACGCTGGAAACGGAGGATGATTCGTAGCGATGAACCAATCGGGATGTTCGATGACCCAGCGCGAATCAATGCCCATATGATTCGGCACCATATCGCTGGCGAGTCGAATCCCATAGCGCCACGCGCGCGCCTTGAGATTGGCGAGCGCGGCATCACCACCGAGTTCATCAGCGATGCGATACTCGTACACGGCGTACGCCGACGACTCGGCATTCATCGCGCCGCACAATTCTTTGATGCGCTTGGAGGCGGGACTGCGTTGCCACACGCCAATCAACCACAGCGCGGTGAAACCACACTGCGCCAGCCACGCGAGTTCTTCATCGGGAATTTGATCGAGACGCGTGATAGGGCGCTGATACTTTTTGGAGAGTTGATCCAACCACACCAACGTACTTTTGGCAAGCATCACCACGCGCGGCATCCAATCGAGATCGCGACTAAAGCGTTCGTATTCGGGATACTCGCCATCGTACACGCCGCGCGCGCCGCGTCGAAATTCGGGGACGCGCGCGGGACCAGCACCGCCGAAGAACGCGCGCGCTTCTTCTTTGAGCGCATCCAATCCTAACAAGATCAAACGCAGGTACTCGCCGATGAGCATTCCCCAACGCGTGCGAATGAATTCCAACTGTCCTTCGAGCGAATCGGGTGACGCACGCGCGGGCGCGCGCAACATTTCGATTAAATGTTCGTTATCGGGACCAAAGCGCGGTTGGGTGTCGAAAAAATCGTGGAGACTAGTGATGAGGGTTTGGTACGCTGTGTTGTGCTCCAGCATCGTGTCGTCGAACAATTCGAGGAACGGAGCGAAGGCTGGGTTTTCATTCGCCAGCCACAGCATTAACACTTCTTCCAAGATGATGGCACGATAGGGCACGCCAGCGGTTTCACCGTTCAGAAACTCGGTCGCGTCTATTTCGCCGCGATAAACTGCCGCGTTGGGAAACTCGCGCGCGAACGTGAGCAACGCGGCATCGAGCGCGTCCTTGCCGAGCGAATGTTCCAGCCACGCAAGCGCGTCGTACCACACGCGCGGCGCGGCTTGGCGACGATACAGAGCAACAACGAAATGTAACAGTTCGTCAATCAAGCCCATCACGAACAACTGACTGGCTTGGAGCGCGCGCGGGCGCGCGGTATTCATCTGGTGTACGAGCAGACGCGCGGCACGTAGGTCAGCCAGCACTACATTGCCGCTCAACGTAAAGAGCGCGGTATCCACTTGATAACGCGCGCGAGCAGAACGAGAGATATGAAATTCAAAAGAGGGCATAAAAGTTAGTCACTCAAAGGGCTAGAAAATTGGACGTGAAATGTAGGACGAGTTTGCAAACCTGTCCTACCCCTGCGTAGCGGTAGTGATCAAAAAGTAATGCTGAGCGTGTCATTCTGAGGCGCGTTTTTCGCGCCGAAGAATCTCTCAAATGACTTTGCGATACGCTTCGCTGCGCTCAGCGTGACAGAGTGCCTTACCAGCATTACTTGTGTAGCACTACCTGCGTAGCATCAGTTAGTCAAATTTCCGAACGCAGTTGCGTCCGTCTTGCTTGGCAAGATACAAGGCGCGATCGGCGTGCTCGATGAGTGTCGTCAAATCGGTAATATCGGGTGTCATTGCGGCAACACCGATACTCACCGTGATCGAAACTGCGTCCTCGCCGGAGACAATGCGCATTTCTCCAATCGCACGGCGCAAACGCTCGGCAACCAAGAGTGCTTCGTCCACTCTGGTTTCAGGTAGGATGAAGAAAAATTCCTCACCGCCATAGCGTCCGACGATGTCGAGGGTACGTAAATTCTCGCGACAGCGATCAGCAAGTGAGCGTAACACCCGATCACCAACAGGATGACCGTACGTGTCGTTCAGCGACTTGAAACAATCAATGTCCAACATCATTGCCGCTAGTGGGCGATGATAACGCAAAGCACGCTCGACTTCGCGTTGCGCCAGTTGGAACAAGCCGCGTCGGTTGAATACGCCCGTCAGTTCATCTATGGTTGCCAATTGTTGCACTTCGTTGTAGAGGCGCGCGTTTTCCAAGGCAATCGCGGCTTGGTTGGCGATGATCTGTAACACTTGCACATCGTCCGCGCGGTATGAATTTTCACGATAACTTTGCACCGAAAGTACCCCTAGGATTTGCGTACCCAACATCAGTGGCACATAAATCGCGGAGGCGGCTTTTTTATCGGGCGAGCCAAAATGTGTCCCGCTCTGAAAAACATGATTCGTTGGACGATTCACCACATAGGGCGCGCGCGTACGAATGACATAACTCACGGGACCAGAGACGGGCAAGGGCACTTGACGACTCGGCAATTCTACGCCATCATCGTACAGAAAAGGAAAACGAATCAGATTGTAGCGTTCATCATACAGCGCGATAAAGAATGCCTCAGCCGTCAGGATGCGCTGCGTTTGTTGATGAATCGTACGATACAATTGCGGGAGGTTGAGCGTCGCAGTGATGGCACGCGCAATTTCGTTGAGAACGCTCATCCGCTCGGCGCGCTGTTTGGTCTCGTCAAAGAGACGCGCGTTTTCGATGGCGATGGCGGCTTGACTGGCTAACAACTCGAGCGTGCGTAACTCACTCTTGGGGAAATGGCGTTTCTCTCGATAAGCCACATTCATTACCCCTACGACGCGCGTGCCGATTTTGAGCGGCAGACCAATCATCGCGCCGCTTTGCAAATGTGGCGCATCGGCAAACAAGGGATGGGTCGTCGGATCGGTGATCACAATCATCTCGCCGTAACGCGCGACCGTGTTGGTCAAACCGTGTGGGCGCGGCGCGGCAAACTCGACGTTTTTGCGTCCATCCGCCCAACGGGATGCCGCAAATTCCAAATGTTCGTCACGATAAAAATAAATGTGCGCGTCTTGCACATCAGGACTAAGCCGAAAGACACTCGTCAAAATATTGTCGAGCACAGTGGCGAGATCAAGACTGGAGGTTAAATTCAGCCCGACCGTGCGAATCGTCTCCAACTCGGTCGTGCGCTGGCGTTCGGCTTCCAGTGCATACATCTTGGCGATGGCGAGCGCAATGTGACGCGCGGCTTGCTCGCCGCGTTCGATTTCGTCGCGCGAAAAACGGCGCGGATAATTAAAGCCGATGAGTGCCACACCCAGCCGCTCGTTCTGCGCCATCAAAGGTAAAACCAAGAGAGCACGCACAGGATAGTGAATGACTTGCTGAGCGTACGGTGAATTGACTACATCTTCTACCGCCACGACTCGCCCAACTTGCCAGAGACTGTATGCGAATGTGTCTGCGGCTTGATCCGACGCTTGTTGCATCGCGCTCAAGGTGCCATAAGCGGCGCAATAGTGCCGCTCAGGATGGGCTTCGTCCCAAACCCACAGATAACAGCCGGGGGCGTTCCACAACTCACCCAAACGCGCGGCAATCGTCTGTAACATTTGGGTCAAGTTGGGTGCGGCAATCGCCGCATCGGTGATCTTGTTCAAAAGTTCAAGATGATGGGCGCGCTTGCGCAACTCGATGTCAATCCATTCGCGTCCAATCGCCGCGCCCAACGTATCGCACGCCGTCACCAACGCGTCTATCTCTGCCGAACTCCACGTGCGCTCCTGCTGACAATCGTCCAACTCCATCAAGCCCCACCAAGTAGATTGCGCAAAGATCGGTACGATGATGATCGAACGAATGCCTTGCGCGGCGAGGAGGGCTTGTTCGTTCGGGGGAAAATCACGCACATTGCCACGAATCCATTTGCCACGCTCCAAATCTGGCAACCAGCGTGCCCAGCCGACAGCAATCGGCTGAATGGCGCGCTCTTCCAAAAGATGTGCCATCGCCGATTCGGCCGGTGTCCAAGCGTATCGTTGATACCACAGCAACGTGCCATCCGCTTCCCACTGATTCTCATAAATGGTGATGCGACTAACTTGAGTGGCTCGGCCCAGCGATTGCATCACATCAGCAATATGATCGCGCCACGATAAGGTACGCAAGAAACGTTCTGCCGCTAACGCGACCGCGTCCAAAATGGCATCGCGACGCGCGAGGGCTTGTTCACCCCGCTTGCGCCCGGTGATGTCACGGAATACGCTGAACGCGCCAAGAAACTGTCCCTGAGCATCGCAGTAAGGAGTTGCGGTTACGAGCAGTGTTCGCTCTTGACCATTTGGGCGCGTGATTTGCACTTCGTACGTCGTCTTTTCGCCGGCTTGGCAGCGTTTGGACTGTTCTTGCAAGGTGCTAAACTGCGCTGGCGTAGTGAACGCGCGCAAGTTCTTCCCTTGCAACTCACCCGTCCCCACACCAAAGATTTGCTCTGCCGCTGGATTCACAAAAACGAAATTTTCCTGCGCGTCCACCAGCGCAACACCTTCGCCTTGATTTTCGACGAGTAGGCGATACCGTTCTTCGCTCTCGCGTAGTCGGAGATGACTCTGACGTTGCAAGTGCTCGAGCCGATAGATCATCTCTGTAGTCAACAAAAGGGTAAAGATTATGACTGTCACTGTAAGCAATGATGCACTCCAGTCCCGCGAGAGAAACCAAGTGATGATCAACGCGCCGAGTGTCAACAGCCCAACCATTGCCAAGTATACGGCGCGCGGATACCGTAGCGCTGCCAAGACTATTGGCACCACCATCACAATCATAAATTGTTCTGGCAGGCGATATAAGACTAGTACGCTACCGAGCAGTACCAACGCTAGTGCATAGCCCACCACCAGCCCCAAAGGAACCACATCTTTAAATCTTTGATACCACGTCAATATCACTAATCCTCCAAAGTAGGGTTGGTGCCAAGTCGGTGTTGGCGACTGGAGAGACGCGTCGGCGACGCGTCTGTACTCGCCGCGACAACGCCCCCAAGCCCGCCCGTTCGGCTGAGCTCACGGCGAAGCCTTCGGCGGGCTCAGGGCAGGCTCTGCGCGGGCTAAATTAGCC
>JAOACU010000168.1 GCA_026417715.1 Anaerolineae bacterium
GTCATTCTGAGCGACCGAAGGGAGCGAAGAATCTCTCAAACCACTTTGCGAGACGCTTCGCGGAGTTTACCCTGACGTAAGGAAGGGCTCAGCGTGACAAATTGAACTACTACCAAGATTAACTTTGACAAAGCCCTAAAGAAGCAACCTGTCTCCTTGACACCGCGCGTCAAGTGTGGTACAAACGCAAGTGATGCCTAGCGAACAATTACCCCTTTTTCCCTCGCGCAGAACAACATCCAAACGCCGCGCGCGCGCGCAAGCAGCGCGCGCTCCCGAATCCACTGGTACGACTGCACCACTCGATGCGCGCGCAACACTCGCCACCGCGATTACCGCATATCACGAACAAATGCGCCGAATGAATTGGTCGCGCCACACCATTCAAGCATTCGGCGGCGATTTGAATTTGTTCCGCAAATATGTTGGCGATGATGTTCCCCTCAGCGCGATCACTTCGATCACCATTCAGAAATTTCTCGATTGGTTACGCTACGAGCGCGGTGTGCCGTGCAAACCCAAATCGTACCAGCGCCGCTTGACCACACTCAAAGGATTTTTCGCCTGGCTCAAACAAATCCAAGTCATCGCGGACGACCCTGCCGCGCCGATCGCGCACATTCCCGTCATTCCTCCACTTCCCGATATTTTGCACGACGACCAAATCGCGCGCCTGCTCGAACACGCGCGCACCTTGCTCCGCGCTCAAAAGAGTGACGCGCGCCCCTTGCTTCTCGTCACACTGTTGCTGTCCACAGGTATCAAGAAGAGCGAGGCAATGGCAATTCGCTTGCGCGATCTCGACACGGCTGACCCGAATAACGCGACCGTCTTCATCCGTTATGATGACGCGAAAAAACGTTTCAAAGAACGCAAACTCAAACTCGCGCCTGAATTTGTGACGACCCTACCGATTTACCTTGAACAGTATCAACCGCGCGAGCACCTCTTTGAGTGCACCGCGCGCAATCTCGAATACGTATTAGCCGATTTGGCGCAGGCGACAGGGTTAGGTAAGACTTTATCGTTTGAAAGTTTACGCTGGACGTGCGCGGTGCAGGATTACAAGAATGGAATGCCCGAAGATCACATTCGCCAAAAACTTGGCTTGACCACGATTGCGTGGGAAGAAGACGGCGAACGTTTGCGGCGACTCGCGAGCAAACCTTTGTGATCCACCAAGGGCGCAAAGAAACACGAACGTTTATGGGTAGAAAACGGTAAAATGGCTTGTTCAGATCTCACAGGTCTCGGAGACCTGTGAGGTCTAGAATCTCTCTCTCCAAAAGCGAACCCGAATTTTTTACTTCGTGGGGATTCGTGTTCTTCGTGGAAAATTTCCGGATGATGACGAATGAAAAATCCCTACCATCGCCTTCTCACCACGCGCGCCGATCCCCTCGGCGTACTCGCTACAACACTCTACGTTGTCCGTAACGCGCGCTGGGTGCGCATCAATCACGATGCAATTGAACGCGCGGCGGACGCGCTCGTCGCGACGCGCACAGAGCCGCCCGCGTGGAATTACGATTATCATTTTTTCGATGGTGGTGAACGCACCGTCAACTATGTGTTCCTGCTCGACACACTCAACTTTTGCTTTTGGGGCAAGCCCAAGTGGGGCATCGTCTATCGTGGCAAACGCCTTGATGGTTACTGGGCACTTGCCGCCGCGCTGAAACGCGCCCTCGAAAAAGAATCGCATTTTGCCGATAGCGAATTTCTCGCGCGCCTCGATCCGCGTCAACTTGCGCGCGTTTTGCATGGTAACACGATAATTCCTTTGTTCACCGAACGTTGGCGCAGTGCGCGCGAACTTGGTACGATTTTGTGCGAACATTGGGGCGGTCGCGCGACTTGTTTCGTCGCTGAGGCGTACCGCGATGCGCCGCGCCTCGCGCAGATGCTCGCGGACAATTTTGCCTCGTTCAACGATGTGGCGGTGTACGAACATCGCGAGGTGCGTTTCTTCAAACGCGCGCAAATTCTCGTTGCCGATTTGTGGGGCGCGTTCGGTGGCAAGGCGTGGGGCGCGTTCGATCATCTGGACACACTGACGGCATTTGCCGATTACAAACTGCCGCAGATTCTGCGCGCGTGGGGAATTTTGCGCTACGCATCGCCCCTCGCGCGCAAGGTAGACGCGCACATCGAACTCGCGGCAGGTGGTCCCGAAGAAATCGAAATTCGTTCCGCAACGCTGTGGGCAGTCGAACTCTTGCGCGACGCGTTAGCGCGACGCGGACGCCAACTCTGGAGCATTCACCTTGATTGGATTTTGTGGGAAGCGAGTCAGACGCGAGCGTCGGAGATGAAGCCCTATCATCGAGTACGCACAATCTTCTATTGAGTTTCAGGTTTCAAGTTTCAGGTTTCAAGTTAACCTTGAACCTGCAACTTGCAACCTGCAACCTGTAACTTGAAACCTGCAACCTGCAACCCTATGACACTTCAGTTCACCATCACTGCACGCGACTCCAACACACGCGCGCGCGTCGGCATCATCCGCACGGCGCATGGCGAAATCGAAACACCAAACTTTATGCCCGTTGCCACGCAAGCCGCTGTCAAGTCACTTACGCCCGATGATTTGGACGCGCTGGGTGTGCAACTCATCATCGCCAATACGTATCATCTTGCGTTACGCCCTGGCGCGGAAAAAATCGCGGAACTGGGTGGCTTGCACGCGTTTATGAACTGGCAGCGTACGTTGCGGACCGATAGCTGCGGCTTTCAGGTGTTTTCACTCGGCGCTGCAATTCGCGATGGCGGGGGCAAGATTGCGGATATTTTTCCAGAAGAGGACGAGGCGAGAGCGCGGGAGAGCGAGAGCGCGGGAGAGCGAGAGGGCGAGAGCGAGAGGGCGAGAGCGCGAGAGAGCGCGAGAGCGAGAGAGCGAGAGGGCGAGAGAGCGAGAGGGAGCGAAAGGGCGCGGGGGAGAACCACTTTGCAAGATTGATGATGATGGTGTGACGTTTCGTTCGCATCTCGACGGCGCGTTGATGCGGCTCGACCCTGAACGCTCGATGCAGATTCAACATCAACTTGGTGCAGATTTCGTTGTGGCATTCGACGAATGTACTTCGCCGCTCGATTCATACGAGTACACGCGCATCGCGCTCGCGCGCACGCATCGTTGGGCGGAACGTTGCCTTGCGCAACACGCCAAGACACGACGCGACTATCAATCGTTATGGGGCATTGTGCAAGGTGGTGCGTATCGCGATCTGCGCGAAGAATCGGCGCGGTTTATTGGCGCGCTTCCGTTCGAGGGTTTGTGTATCGGCGGATCACTCGGCAAATCGAAAAAAGAGATGCATTCTATTCTCGAATGGACGATTCCGCTGTTGCCCGACGATAAACCGCGCCACCTGCTTGGTATCGGAGAGATTGCCGATATTCTCGCGGGCGTCGCGCGCGGCATTGACTTGTTCGACTGTGCCTCGCCAACGCGCTGGGCGCGTAATGGCGCGCTCATCGTTTCGCGCGCGATTGCCGAGAATCCCGAACAACGTCTCAACATCAGCAACGCGCGTTATGCGCTGGATCGCGCGCCGATTGATCCAAGTTGCGATTGTTACACCTGCCGAAATTTCACGCGCGCGTACCTGCATCACTTGCATCGCGCCAAAGAACTGACGTACTATCGGCTAGCCACGCTTCACAACCTGCGAATGATGATGCGGTGGATGAGTGAAATTCGCGCGCACATTCGCGCAGGCAGATTTTCAGATTGCATTGCCCTGTGAAGCGTGCTATACTAGACGCAGGACGAAGGCTTGCCCTGAGCGAAGCGAAGGGACGAAAGACGAAAACTCGCGTCCTGGTGTTGGAGGTGCCCGATGGCAGTTGCTCGAAAAATGTGGACCACGCCAGAAGAATATTTGGCAATGGAAGAAAAGGCAGACCACAAGAGCGAATATTTTCAAGGCGAGATTTTCGCGTTAGCAGGTGGATCAAGCAATCATAACTTGATCACAGGAAATACTTACACTGCCTTACGCCTTGTGCTGAAAGGTAAACCGTGTCGTGTTTATATCAGCGATATGCGTTTGCTCGTCAAGCGCAATGGTTTGTACACCTATCCCGATGTGATGGTCGTCTGTGGTCAAGTTGAATTCTTGGAAGGGCGCAATGATACCATCACCAATCCGATTGTCATCGTCGAGGTGCTTTCTCCTTCGACGTACAATTACGACCGCGTGAAAAAGTTTGCGTTGTACAAGCAACTCGATTCGTTGCGCGAGTATCTACTCGTGGATTCGGAGCAAGTACACGTGACGTTGTTGCGTCGGCTCGAAAGTGGTTTGTGGACGATTGAAATGTATGACGATCGCGAAGCGATTGTGCGCTTGGAATCGCTAGGGTGCGAAATTTCTGTTGCAGCGATGTACGAACAGATCGAGTTTGCGTAACTCACGCGACACGTAGGACAAGTTTGCAGACTTGTCTTACGTGTGTGTAACATCAGTGAATCATTTCGTTGCAGGGATCAAGTCAATGCGACTCAACCGTTTTCAAGTGCAACGTGAACAACTCGCGGCAGAAGGTCCGCACAAGTGGCTGGCTACGCTCGCTCCCAAAGTGGAACAGTGGCGCGCCGCACTCATCGCGCGCGATCCACAGCAGGTCGCGGTGTTGAGTGGCACCGCGTTGAGTGATGATCGCACGCTACGAATCCATTTGTGGGACAAGGAGTACAGTGTCGCTTGGCGCGATGGCATCGTACGCAACGCGGATGGCACACCCGCGCGCACAGATCGCCAAGCCCTCGTGTTGATGTATTTGATCGCCGCGAATGGCGCCGTGCCCGAGTATCGTTGGCTACGCTATCGCGAATTGCCCGGTGGATTGTTCTACGCGCAGGCGTTTCACTCGTACGCCGAAAGACGTCTTGCCGCCGCGTTTCACAATCAACCCGTTGCGTTTGCGCACGCGGCAGTGAGTGCCGGCGGTTTGCGACTGTCCTTTGGCAACTCGGAAGCGTTTGCGTTTACACCGCTACCGCGCATTCGACTTGCCGCTGTGTTGTGGGCAGGTGATGACGATTTTCCCACCAGCGCGAATATTTTGTTCGATGCCGCCTCCACCCACTATTTTCCCGCCGATGTGCTCGGCGCGTTGGGCAGTCAACTGGTGTCGCGGATTTTGGGTGTGCCTGACGATGTGGGACAAACGCTCACCGCGCTGGCGGTGCAACCACCAGTGACTTGACGAAGGACGGAGGACGAAAGACGAAGGACGGAGGCGGGCTTTCGTCATTCGCTCTTGGGTAGAAAGAGGTTTCCAGACCTCACAGGTCTCGGAGACCTGTGAGGTCTGAACAAGCCATTTACCGTTTTCTACCCAAGAGCGTATTCGTTTGGTATTCGTTGAGGCGAATTTCCATTTGACTAATGCGAATCTCTATGGCAACTTGCCATAGCACGAGTATCGAAAACACGCGCAAGGTGTTAAAGTAGTTGGACAAAAACAAATGACAGAAGCCAAACAGATTCGTCTTACCTCTTACGCGGGTTGCGCGGGCTGAGCGTCCAAACTCGGTGCCGCCGAGTTGGCGCAGGTCTTGCGCCCGTTGAGCGATAAATTTCATCCGCGCGATTTTCCCGCGCTCATCGTCGGTTTGAACGCGCCTGACGATGGGGCGGTCTATCGTATCAACGATACAACCGCCATCATCCAAACGATGGATTTCTTTCCGCCCGTCGTTGACGACGCGTACGCCTTTGGCGCGATCACTGCCGCGAACGCGATGAGTGATGTGTATGCGATGGGCGGCGAAGTGCTCTTTGCGCTCAACATCGCCGCGTGGCGCGACGATTTGCCGTTGGAACTACTCAGCGACATTTTTCGCGGCGGCGCGGACAAGGTCGCCGAAGCCGGCGGCGCGATTGCCGGTGGTCACACGATCACCGACAAAGAACCCAAGTACGGCTTGTCCGTCACTGGTATCATTCATCCCAATCACATCACGACGAAAGGCGGCGCGCGCGTCGGCGATGTGTTGATACTCACCAAACCGCTCGGTAGTGGCTTGATCACTACCGCCGCCAAGAATGGTACTGCCAACGACGTGCACTTGCACAACGCAATCGAATGGATGATGCAACTCAATCGCGGTGCGGCGCAAGCGATGCGCGAACTCGGCATCCGTTGCGCGACCGACATCACGGGCTATGGCTTGTTGGGGCACGCGTACGAAATCGCGCAAGCATCGAACGTCGCGCTGGAATTCCACGCCGACGCGCTGCCGATTCTCGACGGTGCGCTCGAGTACG
>JAOACU010000169.1:0-585 GCA_026417715.1 Anaerolineae bacterium
TCGTTCGAGATGCCACTGTAGTACGTGGATTCGACGAACGCGAACGGACGAATGTACACATCCTCCGCGCATTGATTCGCGCGCAAGAGCGCAAGCACGCCCGCGCGAATCTCCGACGTGGGAAT
Organism: Anaerolineae bacterium; assembly: GCA_026417715.1. GTDB lineage: Bacteria > Chloroflexota > Anaerolineae > UBA4142 > UBA4142 > VGOB01. The sequence goes on from JAOACU010000169.1 coordinate 126, forward strand.
CGTCTGCCGCATTCGCGTCAAGCGCATAGATTGCTCAAAGCGCGCCAAATGCTCATCGAGTTGCCACACGAACAGTTGGCGCGTCTCCGCATTCCAATAGCCACGAATCCCTTCGTACACCAACGAGACGCCGGCAGTGCCCAACGTGGTGATGTGAATCGTCGCCTCGTCCCAGGATACCAGTTCGCCATCTACCCAAACATACATTGGATTATTCGACATTCACCCTCCCAATCTCCAATCACCAATCTCCAATCTCTAATCTCTAATCACCAATCTCTACCTCATCGCCGCGCGTCGCACCAAATCCAACGCACGAATGATGATCCACGTTTGCGGATATTCGCGAATGCCACCAATCGGATATGCGCGCGTGGTGGTTTCGCTTGCCGTAGCGACTGCCATCACACTGCGCCCGGTGTCTTCGGCGTACATATCTTGATTTGGATCAGTCGTGCCA
>JAOACU010000169.1:595-6260 GCA_026417715.1 Anaerolineae bacterium
TGTCGGCGCCAGTCGTGTTGCGAAATTGTTGCGCCATCGTCACCGCGTTTTGCTCGGTGAGTTCAGTTGCATTTTCTAACACCGTTGCCGATTGGATGATGCGCGCGCCTTCGGGACGCGCGCGCAGACGTTCGGCGATTTTGCCAGCGGTGTTCGTTTCGGCAATCGCAATGCGCCAGTTGCGCGCGGCAAGCAAGCGCGCGACCACTTCTTCAACGGTTTCATTGCCTTCGCCGTAAATCCAATCGCCCAGACGTTCGCGCACGCGCGTTTCCATCTCCTTGATGAGTGCTTCGGCTTCGGCGCGCGTGCGCGCTTTGGCAGTGATACGCACATCGGTTTGTCCAGGATGCGCCATCAAGCCGACGGTGGGATTGGACGATGTTTCCAAATCGGCAATTTTTTCATCCACCTGACTTTCGCCGACAGCACAAGTGCGCAAGGTTTTGCTGAGAATGATGGCTTCGCCTTGCGTTTTCTCGCGCAACCAAGGCAGGATGCGCGTCTCCATCAGATACTTCATTTCGCGCGGCACGCCGGGGAGCGAAACGATGTACTTGCCTTGATGTTCGACGATGAACACTGGCGCCGTGCCCACTGGATTTTCGATGGGCGTTGCGCCGCGCGGGATGTACGCTTGGCGCACATTGTTCGCGCTCATCGTGCGTCCCCATTTTTCAAAGAGACGCTGAATCTGCACAAGTAAATTTTCATCGAGCACCAAATCGCGCCCAGTGGCTTGGGCGACCGCTTCGCGCGTCACATCGTCCACAGTTGGTCCCAAACCGCCCGTAGTGATGACGATGTCGGCGCGCGTGAGGGCGTGTTGAATCGCGTTGGCGATGCGTCCTGCGTTATCACCAACGGTCGTGCGAAAGTACAAATCCACGCCCACTTCGGACAAACGTTCCGCAATCCACACGGCGTTCGTGTCCGTGAGTTGTCCGAGTAACAGTTCAGTGCCAATCGAGATGATTTCGGCTTTCATTGTTTGACGAAGGACGGAGGACGGAAGACGAAAGAGACTCTTCGTCTTTCGTCCTTCGTCCACTTTTCACCTGAAAAGATTACTCACCAAGAAAATCACATTCGCCGGGCGTTCTGCCAAGCGACGCATAAAGTACGGATACCAGTGTGTGCCACACGGAACGTACACGCGCATCGTGTATCCTTCGGCGACGATTTTGCGTTGCAAGTCGGAGCGGATGCCGTAGAGCATTTGAAATTCAAAGCGGCGGCGATCAATGTTGTGTGTGGTAACGTACTGCTTTGCCCACGCGATAATTTTTTCATCGTGCGTTGCCAAATCGAGATACGCGCGATGCGTATTCACCGAATCGAAAAAGAGTTGCGCAAGTTTGATGAAATTCGCGTCCACATCTTTTTTCTGTGGAAAGGCAACCGTTGCTGGTTCTTTGTACGCGCCTTTGCACAGACGAATGTTCGCATCGAGTGCCATCAGGTCTTTCAGGTCTTGCTCACTGCGATACAGGTAACTCTGAATCACGATGCCAACATTGTCGAATTCCGCGCGCAGTTGCTTGAACACATCGAGCGTGATCTGCGTGTGCTTGGAATCCTCCATATCAATCGTGACCAGCGTACCGACCTCACGCGCGCGCGTGAGAATTTCACGCACGTTCGCCAGACACAAATCGGTACTGATGTCCAAGCCCATCTGCGTCAATTTCAACGAAAGTTGCGATGAGACTTGGTTGGCGGCAATCGCATCGAGCGCGCGCAAATAGCCATCTTTGGCCGCGCGCGCTTCGGCTTCGTTCGTCACACTTTCGCCAAGTTGATCGAACGTCACATCAATTCCTTGCGCGCGCAATTTTTTCACGACCTCGATTGCTTCGTCAATCGTTTCGCCGGCAACGAATCGGCGGGAGACGCGCCGCGACAGTGGAAAACCGACAACGAATCGGCGCATCAACGCGTTGGTGGACATCGCCAGAAATAGATCGCGCAAGAGTGGCATCGTATCCTCCTTGATTCGACGGTTCCCTCTTCCTGATTCAAATATACTCTCAAATCGCGAAAAGCGCAAAAGCGTACTGTTTTTCGTTCGCGATGATTTTGCACTGTAGCAATTCTGTGTATAATACGCAAGGTAAAGACGTGTTCCCCATCTTCCTCCTTTGCCTCATTTCCCCCAAAGGCAGAAATGTCGTTCGATGAGGAACGTTACTACGAGAGGAGGTGATTACTCGACCCCCAATTGTCACCTAACAACTCGGTAGATCGAATTCAAAAATTTTAGGAGGAGAAAATGCGTACTAAAATTCTCGCGCTCGTTTTGTTCGTGTTGATTGCCAGTCTCATCGTCGCCTGCGCGCCGGCGCCCACACCTGCGCCGACAGCGGCACCGCCAACCAAAGCCCCCGAAAAACCTGCCGCGCTCAAAGTCGGTTTCATTACCGATGTGGGCGGGATTGATGACAAATCGTTCAACCAAACGGCGTGGGCAGGCGTTGAACGCGCGATGAAAGAGTTGGGCGTGCAAGGCAAGTATCTGCAATCGCGCCAGCAGACCGATTACGAAAAGAACATTACCACTTTTGTTCAAGAAGGTTATCCGCTCATCATCACCGTTGGTTTCTTGCTGGGACCCGACACAGCGAAGGGCGCGCTTGCCAATCCCAAAGTGAACTTTGCGATTGTGGACTACACTTACCCCGATTGCTGGCCCGGCGCCAAAGTCGGTGTTGAGTGTGGCTCCGACAAACCGATTCCGAACGTGCGCGGTCTCGCTTTCCAAACCGATGAAGCCGCGTTCCTCGCCGGTTACCTTGCGGCGGGAATGTCCAAGACTGGCAAAGTGGGCACGTTCGGCGGTCTGCAAATCCCCACCGTCACGATCTTTATGAAGGGTTTCCAAGCCGGCGTCGAGTATTACAACGCGCAGAACAAAGCGAATGTCAAAGTGCTCGGCTGGGACACCAAAGCGGACAAGGGACTTTTTGCTGGCTCGTTCACCGATCCCGACAAGGGACGCACCGCCGCCAAGTCGTTGATTGACGAAGGCGCGGATGTGATCCTGCCCGTCGCAGGTCTCACTGGCAACGGCGCGTTCACTGCCGCCAAAGCCGCAGGCAATGTCTATGCGATTGGTGTGGACGTGGATCAGTGCAAGACCGTGCCCGATGCATGCCCGATTCTCCTGACGAGTGTCGTCAAGAATATGGACGTTGCCGTGTTTGATACGATCAAGGATATGCAGACCGGCGCGTTCAAGGGCGGCACGAACTACGTCGGCACACTGAAGAACAATGGCGTCGGCATCGCGCCGTTCAATCAACTCGAAGGCAAGGTACCGGACAAACTCAAAAAAGACCTCGAGCAGATTAAGAAAGATTTGATTGACGGCAAGATCAAGACCGGCGTCGAACCGCTCAAGTAAGTTGACTCGCGTAGGGACGACGAACGGTCGTCCCTACGCGATTTTGTTTTAGGTTGTGGCTATGCCTCCCATCCTCGAACTCGACGGCATCACCAAACGGTTTCCCGGCGTGCTTGCTAACGATCACATTCACTTTACATTGGAACAAGGCGAAGTGCACGCGCTTCTCGGTGAAAACGGCGCGGGCAAAACAACGTTGATGAACATTCTCTACGGCTTGTATCATCCCGACGAAGGCACGATCATCGTGCGCGGCAAGCCGGTGAAAATTGATTCGCCTAGCACGGCGATTCGTCTCGGAATCGGAATGGTGCACCAGCATTTTATGCTCGTACCCGTTTTCACCGTCACCGAAAATGTGATGCTGGGCGAAGAAACACTCACGCGCGGCATTTTCCTCGACCGCGCGAGCGTTGCCGCGCGCATCCGCGACATTTCTGCGCAGTACGGCTTGCAGGTGGACCCTGATGCGTACATCAAGGATTTGTCGGTGGGCGCGCAACAGCGCGTCGAAATTTTAAAGATTTTGTATCGCCGCGCCGATATTTTGATTCTCGACGAACCGACTGCCGTGTTGACGCCCCAAGAAGTCGAAGAGTTGTTCAAGGTGATTCGCAGTCTGGTCGCGCGCGGCGTTTCGATCATTTTCATTTCGCACAAACTCAAAGAAGTGATGGCGATTGCTGACCGCATCACCGTTTTGCGCGATGGGCACGTCGTCGGCACCACGCGTCCCGCCGAGACGAGTCCTGCCGCGCTCGCGCGGATGATGGTCGGGCGCGAAGTGATCTTGACGGTGGACAAAAAGCCCGCGCAACCCGGCGATGTGGTACTCGACGTGCAAGATTTACACGTGCTCGATGACCGCCAACAACCCAAAGTGAACGGCGTATCGTTTCAGGTGCGTGCCGGTGAAATTTTGGGAATCGCTGGCGTGCAAGGTAACGGGCAAACCGAACTCGTCGAAGCACTCACTGGCTTGCGCGCGATTGCAAGCGGACGCGTCACGATTTTGGGCAACGAGACGACGCGCGCTACGCCGCGACAAATTTTGCAAAACGGTGTTGCGCACATTCCCGAAGATCGCCAGCGCGATGGCTTGGTGCTCACGTTCCCTGTTGCGGACAATTTGGTGTTGAACACGTACTACCTACCACCGTTTGCGCGCGGAATCCAGATGGACGAGCGCACCATCTTTGCCAGCGCGACGCAACGCGTGCAACAATTCGACATTCGCACACCTTCGATTTTCACGCTGGCATCGAGTTTGTCCGGGGGCAATCAGCAAAAAGTGATTGTGGCGCGCGAATTCACGCGCCCTGTGAAACTCCTCATCGCCTCACAACCGACGCGCGGACTCGATGTGGGGTCTATCGAGTACATTCATCAACGCATCGTCGAGATGCGCGATCAAGGTTGCGCGGTGTTGCTTGTCTCACCCGAATTGGACGAAATCTTGTCGCTTTCAGATCGAATCGCGGTGATGTATCATGGTAAAATTATGGACATTCTTCCCGCTACCCAAGCCACGCCGGAAAAATTGGGCTTGTTGATGGCGGGAGTGCATGTGGAAACTGCGTAATGCGTATTACGTATTACGCAATACGCACTACACGCTGCATAACGAGGTGACATAGTGAGTGGAGAGCCAACTCTCGCGCGCGTTTCCATAGGACGACGTGTGATGAACGCGCTAGCGTTGCCGGTGCTATCACTGTTTAGCGCGCTGTTGTTGAGCGCAGTGTTCATTCTAGGTTCGGATGTGGTCGTGCTGACCGCGTTCAGTCAATTCTTCAGCGATCCCGGTCGCGCGGTGTTCACTGCTGGTAAAGCACTGGCGGATGCGTACGGCGCGTTGTTCATCGGCGTCTTTGGCGATCCTGCCAAAGTCTCGAAGGAAGTGAGCGAATTTTTTGCAACAGGCGATACGCAAGGTCTTGCGGTCGCGTTCTATCCGTTCTCGGAAAATTTCGTGACGGCAACGCCGTACATTTTTGCAGGACTCGCGGTCGCGCTCGGTTTTCGTTGCGGTCTGTTCAACATCGGTGCGGAGGGACAAATTTACATCGGTGCGGCGGCAGCGGCATTCGTGGGATACAGTTTGGAGGGACTGCCTTGGATCATTCACGCGCCACTCACATTTCTAGCAGGCGCGTTGGCAGGCGCAGTGTGGGCAGGCATCGCCGGGTTTTTAAAAGCCACGCGCGGCGCGCACGAAGTCATCAACACGATGATGTTGAACTACTGTCTCTTATACACATC
>JAOACU010000170.1 GCA_026417715.1 Anaerolineae bacterium
GCGTCAATTTTGCCGCGCGGTGGTTGCACAATGCCCTCGACGAGCGCGAGGTATGTCTTGCGTACGCGTCGCGCTTTGAATTGCGCTTGCAGATTACGCATCGCCGCATCGTTTTTGGCGATGACGATGATGCCGCTCGTTTCACTATCGAGCCGATGCACGATGCCCGGACGCTCGACGCCACCGACGTTCAGGTTGGGGCAATGCGCGAGCAGCGCGTTGACGAGTGTGCCGTCGCGATGACCAGCGGCAGGATGCACGACCATCCCAGCCGGTTTGTTGATGACGATGAGATCATCGTCCTCGTACAAAATATCGAGTGGGATGTTTTCCGCGCGCGGTGTGGCAGGTTCGGGTGGTGGCACGCGCACACTAATCGTCTCGCCGACGCGCACACGATAACTTGCCTTGCGCGCGCTGCCATCCACGAGGACATACGCATCGTCAATCAGACGTTGCACCGCCGCGCGCGACAAATCGGGCAAGTGTTCCGCAATGTAGCGGTCGAGGCGTGTGCCGTTTTCGGTGACGGTGAGGATGATTGGCGGCATTTTCAATCAAAAATGACGAAAGACGAAGGACGGATGACGAAGGACGAAAGACGAATGACGAAGGAAACGTTCGTCCTTCGTCATTCGTCTTTGGTCAAGCGTCGGGCGTGGCGACGGGTGTCTTGGGTGACGTGCGCCACAGGTGAAACATCAGCAGACCGACTCCCGTAACGATGGACGCATCGGCGATGTTGAATACTGGGAATGGCGGCACATACAACAAATCGGTCACCGCGCCAAAACGTAAACGATCAATCAGATTACCGATCGCGCCACCGAGTTGCAGTCCTAATGAAAAACGAACAAGCCACTGTCCTTCAGGAATCGAACGATAATAGGCAACAATCACAAACGATACGATTAGCGCGACAAAGGTGAACACCAAGCCCAATTGAGGAAACAATCCAAACGCCGCGCCTGAATTTTTGATGTGGGTCAGGACGAACCAATCGCCGAGCGGAGGAGGGAGAATCGGATAGATAGTGCCCAGAGGGATGTTTTCAATCGCCCATGCTTTGCTGACCTGATCTGCGCCTAGCACGATCAAAGCAATGACGAACAAAACGAGATCGCGTACTTTCATACGGCGGTGGCGACTTTCATCGGACGAGTTTGAAGTTTAGCACATTCGATACACAGCGTCGCCGCCGGCATCACTTTGAGACGTTCTTCCGCAATCGGATTCTTGCAACGTTCGCAGATGCCGTACATTCCTTTTTCCGCGCGCGCGATGGCGCGATCAATTTCCTTGATCATTCCTTCCAGATGACGACGTAGGGCGAGCGATTTGGCTTGCGCTTCCACTTCGCTGGCGTCATCTGCCATATGGTTGCCAGTGGTGGGACGATCCTGCGCAAGCATTTCTTGACGCCTCAACTCTTCAAGCAGGCGACGACGTTCTTTTTGAAGAGCACGCAAAGCCAGCACGTCCACCGGGCGTGGTTCAATTTCGACGGGAGGTGCGAGCGTGTGCTTGGTTGCGATGACGGCTTTGGCTGATTTCTTGGCGGTGCGCGCGGCAACCTTGACGCGGCGCATCAGGGCTTGGGGTTCGAGTTTCTTCTTCACATCACCGTTCGTAGACATCGTTGTTTCTCCCAAGTCACCAGACATCTTTGGCTGGTGACTGACACAATTCTAAGGCGTTTTTGATTCTAATGCAAGTTTCAGTGTTGCGTAGTGCGTATTGCGTGATGCGTATTGCGTAATGGCACGCATCACGCAATACGCAATATGAAATACGCAATACGTAATACCTCTCACACCTCACACTTCACAATCCCCAATGTCACACTCTCTCCATCAAACGTATCTTCGACGATAGCGGCATTCGCTGGCGCAGCAGACGCGTGCATTTCGTCGGCGAGGGTTTCGCCCATAATGTACGCGCGGTGCGCTTCGATGGCATTTGCGAGTGTTGGTGTGGCGGTGTAGTAGAGACGAATGTGATCAGCGATGTCGAATTCCGCGCTCTTGCGGAGGTCTTGCACGCGGCGCACAAATTCGCGCGCGAGTCCTTCGGCTTTGAGTTCGGGGGTAACATTCGTGTCGAGCGCGACGACGTACTCGCCATCCGCTTTCACAGCGAATCCAGATTTCGGTTGCGGCGTGATGAGCACTTCGCTCGGCGCGAGTTCAACACGCTGACCGTCCACATCGAGCGCGAGGTTCTTGCCCGCGCGCAACGTGGCGACTGCGGCGTACGGATCCGTCGCGCCGAGCGCGGCGCGCACCTGCGGGAACATCTTGCCGAACTTGGGTCCGAGCACACGATTGTCGGGCAAGAGTTTGTAGGTGACGAGTTGCGCTTCGTTCTCGACAAGTTGCAGTGTCTTGACGTTCAACTCATCGGCGATGAGTGTGGACATTTGCGCAAGGCGCGCGCGCTGTTCGTACGGTGCGACGACAAGAACGCGCGCGAGTGGTTGTCGTACTTTCAAGTTGTTTTCCGCACGCACACTGTGCCCCAGATTCACGACCTTGCGCGCGGCATCCATCTCCGCAAGGATGTTTGTATCGAGGAGCGACGCATCGGCGCGCGGAAAATCGCAATGGTGCACACTTTCGGGCGCGTTCGCGTCCACCGAGCGCACCAAGTTTTGGTACATCGCTTCGGCAAGGAATGGGATGAACGGCGCGAGCAGTTTCGTCAACGTCACGAGTACTTCGTACAGCGTGGCGTACGCGGCGTTCTTGTCCGCATCCGCTTCCGATTTCCAGAAACGTCGGCGCGAACGACGCACATACCAGTTCGACAAATCATCCACAAACGCTTCGATGGCATACACGGCTTTGTAGATGATGTATTCGTCCATCGGCGCGGTCACTTCGGCGATGAGTTGTTGCAAGCGCGCGAGAATCCAACGATCCAAATCACTGACCGCCGACCGCTGATTGCCGACCGTCGTTGGCGTCCATTTGTCGAGATTGGCATACGTGACGAAGAAATTGTACACGTTCCACAGCGGTAGGAAGAATCGGCGGCGCGTTTCATCGGCGACGTGATAACCAAAGAGCATATCGGTATCGTAGCGTTGACAACAGTACATCCAGCGCATCACATCCGCGCCAATCGTATCGGCGGCTTCGTTGAACTCGATCGCATTGCCTAACGACTTGTGCATTTGTCGTCCATCTTCGGCGAGGAGAGTGCCGTAGCCGTGCACGACGCGCGTCGCCGGTTTGTTTTCGAGCACCGCCGCCATCGTCAAGAGCGAGTAGAACCAGTTGCGGAATTGTCCGGGGAACGATTCGCTGATGAGATCGCCGGGAAACCACTTGAGCCAATAATCGTGTTGCGTGCGATAACCCATCGTCGAGAACGAGACGATGCCCGCATCGAGCCAAGGATTGCCCACGTCTTTGATGCGTGAGACCAGCGCGCCGCATTTTTCACATTTGATTTTCACCTCGTCAATGTATGGACGATGCGGTGTGTGTCCATCGAATTTTTCCCAGCCCTCGACTGCGCGCGCTTGCAGTTCTTCACGACTGCCGATGACGGTGAAATGTCCGCACTGTTCGCATTCCCAAATCGGGAGCGCGAGTCCCCAGTAGCGTTTCTTGGAGATCATCCAATCGTGCATATTGCGAAGCCAATCGAGTTCGCGCTCGCGTCCGAATTCGGGAATCCATTTGATTTGATTCGTGATGTCCATCATCAGCGGACGAATGCCATCCATCGCGATAAACCATTCGTCCACGAGTCGAAACACGAGTGGTGTGTGACAACGCCAACATTCGGGATAGCGATGCGTGTACAGTTCGAATTTGTACAGCAAACCTTTTTTCTTCAACTCTTCGATGATTGGATCAGTCACATCGGCGACGTTTTTGCCGGCGAGCCAACCAAAGCCATCGCCGTACACGCCATTCTCATCGAGCGGCGCGAGGACGGGCAAGTTGTACTGCTTGCCGAGTGCAAAGTCTTCTTCGCCACAGCCCGGCGCGATGTGCACGATGCCCGTACCTTCGGCTTCACCAACTTCGTCCCACAGGATAATGCGATGCGCGTCAATCGCGGTTTCCTTGATGTGCGCGAACAAGCGACGCATCGTTGGCTCCGCCCAACCGCCGGGCAATTGCGCCGCCGGCAAATCGTCAAAAGGACCGCGATATTTCCATCCTTGCATCTCCGCGCCTTTGAGTTCGCCCAACACCTCGAACGAACCTTTGAGCATCTTGGTTGTCCCTTTCGACAAGTACAGCACCTCGTTGCCTTGTCTCACTTTGACGTACGTCAAATCGGGACCGACGGCGGCGGCAACGTTCGAGGTGAGTGTCCAAGGTGTCGTCGTCCACACGAGCAACGATTCGCCGGGGCGATCCACAAGCGGAAAGCGCAACGTCACACTCGGATCCGCTTTTTCGATGTATCCTTCGGTGACGATTTCGTGTTGGCTGATGCCAGTGCCGCAACGCCAACACCAGGGCATTACATCGGTGCCTTTGTAGAGCCAGCCGTTATCGTGACACTTGCGGAGAAAACTCCAAATGTCGTAATTGTTCTTATCGCTGAACGTGAAATACGATCCGCCATACTGCGGCAAACCGAGTTGACTGATCACGTACTCAACGGTACCGCTGAGGTGCGCTCCACTTGGCGTGGTGATGGTGATGTGCTGGTTGGGGTCTTCGCCGAGTTTGTCGCGCAAGTAGCGCAACAAGTTAGGATCGTCCCAATCCATCCACATTCCGAGTCGAATGGATTGTTCGGTTTGCACGGCGGCGTAGTTGAGGACGCGCTGTTTGCACAGAATCACGAACGGCGCCAGTCCATAGTTTTCAATGTCCTTTTTGCTTTGAAAGCCCAACTCTTTTTCGACGTTGACTTCGACCCACAGTCCTTGACAATCAAAGCCGTTTTGATAGCGCAGTTCGTGACCGCGCATCGTCTTGTAGCGACCGAATACGTCTTTGTACGTGCGCCCCCACGCGTGGTGCACGCCCATCGGATTGTTCGCGGTGATGGGACCGTCAATGAACGACCAGCGCGGTTGTCCTTTGTGCAGTTCGCGCATTGTGTAGAATGCGCGCGTCTCTTTCCAGAACTGCAGGATTTGTTTTTCCTGCGCGACAAAATCTACTTTGGTGGGAACAGGTTGAAATGGCATAGTGAACTCCGTTATGATTTCAGATTTTCGATTGTAGATTGCAGATTGTGGATTTGATTTCGCGTTTTTCAGACTAATCAAGGTGTGATATAATCTAAAATGTGAACGAAACTACCAGCACGGGTGAATTGCTCTTCAAGGTTCTAACGAAGGCAAATATGGCGCAAGTAAAAGTTTACTACGATCAGGCAGGTAAGACGCTCACTGTTTGGTTTGGCGATCCACAAGACGAGTACGTCTGCGAAGAGACAGGCGACGAAGTGATTTTGATGAAAGACAAGTCAGGTCGCGTGATCGGGTTTGAAAAACTAAATTATTCGATTTCTCAACCTGCACATTTCCAAGTCGCGTTTGAAACAGTGGTGGCGTAAGGCGACGACGTATGGCACAATTAAAGATTAAAGCCGTCGAAATGACACGCAAAATTCGTGATAAACATTATCAACAGTTACTCGGCTTGTCGCGTGCAGAGCGTTTGGCGTTTTATCGCGAGAAAGCCCGCTTGATGAATGAAAAAGCCAAAAAACTTGCCAAGCGTACGTTAGAACGCGCCTGATTTTCGCCTGCAATTACGTTGTTCGCGATTTGCGATTTCCGCTCCGTGGCTTGGGGATTGCCTCGACTCTGTTTAGCACCGATCCTTTGCGACACAAACTGTAGTTCTGCCCAGGACGCCTCATCTTGATTCACGTATCACGCATCACACATCGCGCAATACGCATCACGCAATACGCAATACGCAACACGCTTCAATCTCTAATCTCCAATCTCTATCCTCAACCGCTTGTTCATCTTCCCCTTGCTCTCGTGCCCCACAACCTTGATGCGCCCCACCTCGCGCGTGTTCGCGACGTGTGTGCCGCCATCCGCTTGCAAGTCCAAGCCGACGATTTCGACAGTACGGACTTGCAAAATATCGGGTGGGAGTAGATTGATTTTTGTGCGAATCAGGTCAGGAATTTTGAACGCTTCCTCGCGCGGCAAGACCTTGATGCGTACATCGCGCGCGGCAGCGACTTCGGCGTTGATCTTTTCTTCCACCGCGCGCGCAAAATCCGCGCTCATATGTTCCAGTTCAAAATCCATTCTTG
>JAOACU010000016.1 GCA_026417715.1 Anaerolineae bacterium
AGATGTGTATAAGAGACAGGTGATCAACGGTGTTCACTTTGGTAAACGTTGGAAACATATGGTTCGTAATGCACAACAAAGTCTCAAAAAGCGGGGCGTGATTAATTATGATGGACGGCGTTGGTTTTTAACAACTGTCGCACCAGATAATATATCGGGGAATCAAACTATCTATCCGTTTTCACCCTAGTTCATAACTATCGGACGTGACCTATGCTTCGCATCGTTTGCACTGCTGACAATCACTTGGGGCGTTACTACAGCAAAATGAACGCGCGGCAACTCGCCGAACGCCGCGCGCGCTTGCGCGATGCGTTCGCGCGCACTGTAGATTTCGCTGTTCGTCAACGCGCGCACTTGTTCCTCCATTGCGGCGATTTGTTCGATCGCGAGTCACCACCACCCGCCGAACTCACCTTTGTCGCGCAACAATTCCAACGCTTGCGCGATGCCGGTGTCAAAATCTTCGCCATCAGCGGCAATCACGATATGCCCTCGGCAAGCGATGGCGCGACGCCGGTGCGCATCTACGATGCGCTACGCGCCGCGCGCGTCTTTACCAAACGCACGCAAATCGAATTCGATGTGCTCTCCATCGAAGGCACGCGCGTCGCGATTGGTGGCATTGCACCTGATCCGCGTTTGGATGCCGGCGCCGATCCGTTGGAGGATGTGGCGTACACGTCACCGCAAGCCGATGTGACGATTTTGCTGCTGCACTGCGGGTTTGAAGGTTGTGTGCCCAAAAATTTCAACGATGCGATTCTCCCCAAGTCGCGCGTGGCACAAATGCAAGACGTTCACTATTTCTTTCTCGGCGATTTGCATCGCACGCACAAAGCCGTCATCGAACGCGCGACCGTCATCATTCCCGGCGCGACTGAACGAATGACGTTCGGCGAAGTGGATGAATCGGTTGGGTTTTACTACGCCGAACTCGAAGGCAAGCACGCAGTCAAGTTGCAACATCAACGTATCGAACCGCAACCAATGCGCCGCGAAACGATTCGCACGACCGATTTACCGAACGATACGCCCACCGAGTACATCTTTGAGCGTTTGCGCGCGTGGGCAGACCCCGAACAATTGATGCAACTGCACCTCGAAGGTCCGCTCGCGCGCGAGGTGTATCATCGTTTGAAATTCTTCGATATTTGGCGTTTGGGGAACGAACTAAACTTTTACTTCGATCTTGATCGCGCTCAGGTGGAATTGAAAAGCAATGATACTCAAGGAACAGTTGGCGGAGGCGCGGTCATCAGTTTGCGTGAAGAGATTGCAAGTGTGGCACAGGAACTCGCTCAGCGCGTCGGGGAAGATGACGCGCTGATTCAAGCGGCAAAAGAGAAGGTATTAGCGCAATTGGCTATCTAAAACGAAGCAAACCACCCAGCGTCACAAATAGCGCTAGCAGAGAAATCACCGCGCCGATTCGACGAATCGGCGTATCCTCGAATCGCAAGGTGACGATGTGCGATCCTGCAGGCACGTGCACCAAAATCAACCCCTGCTCACCATACGGCTCGATTGCGATTCGTTCTCCATCGCGATACGCCGTCCACCCCGGAAAATAGCGCGTGTACACCAACACGCGCGCTGGCGCCGATGCGTCCACGTGCAGAATCGTCGAGTGTCCTCCAGTGCGAATCGTCTCGACGTGCGCGTGTGCATCGAGCGCGATCGCTTTGCGTAACGGTTCGCCGCTCAAGTACTGTTCGACGAGTGGCGAATCCTTTGGACGATCGCCGGTCATCCAAATCGTGTCGCCCAACAACTCGCCCTCTTTGAGTTCAAATTCGATTTGCGTTTGCAGCGTGAACACGGCTTCGGTGTGTTGCGGTTGTGTGTACGGATAACTCACAGCGATAATCAGCACGACAAATGTCCACATCGTCACGCGCGATGGCGCGGCAAGCGCGTGCAATGCCGCGCCTGTGAGAAACGCCAGCGCGAACGATGTGACGATGAGCAATCGCCAAGGAAATTGCACGAACGCAATCACCGATGCGAACGGCTCCCACAAGGGCGCGGAAATCGGAAGCATCGCAAACACCATCGCGACGACAATCGTCGCGAACAAGACGACGTGCGCGCATATCGTCGCGCGCATCCGCGCGCAACCGAGAATCGCCACGAATGCGAGCAACATCGGTACAAGTCCAAGTTGCAACGAGAATTGGTCCGCACCATACTCGCCCGCATAGCCGTATCCCCAAAATGGCGAAAAAAGTTGATGCGCGTTGAGAAAATGTTTGCGATAGTTGAAAAATCCACCGATGAGTGGATCGCTAGTGAGGTAACGTTGCTCGAACAACACGGGCAGCCAAAAGATGGCGGAGAGTGCCAGCGCGAGGAGGAGAGAAGCGAGGGGGCGAGAGAGCGAGAGGGCGAGGGGGCGAGAGAGCGAAGATACGCAATACGCAATACGTGATACCGTGATGCGTGATAGCGTGATACGCGATTCACGATTTGCGCCTCACGCCTCACGCATCGGGATCGTCCGCGACCGCGCCTTCAGTTTCTACTATCCCGAAAACTTGGAGGCATTGCAAGACGCTGGCGCGGAACTCGTGTTCATTGATGCTTTGCACGATGCGCACTTGCCGACGGTTGACGCGCTTTACATCGGTGGTGGTTTTCCCGAAGTGTTCTTGCGTGAACTGGAGGCGAATGCGTCATTGCGCGCCGAGATTCGCGCGGCAATCGAAGACGGTTTGCCGGTCTATGCCGAGTGCGGTGGGCTGATGTATCTTGCGCGCGCGATTGTGTGGCAGGGAACGCGCGGCGAAATGGTTGGCGCGTTGCCGTTCGATGTGGTGATGACGGACAAACCGCAAGGACACGGTTACGTCGAACTTGAAGTGGTGGGCGACAATCCTTTGTTCGCGCGCGGCGCGCGTGTGCGCGGGCACGAGTTTCACAACTCTAGGATAGACTTGTCGGGTCAAGCAGACCTACAAGGTCTTGGCTATGCTTACCGCGTCACGCGCGGTCACGGTTTGGATGGCGCGCGCGATGGCATCGTTTACAAAAATGTGTTAGCCAGTTATACGCACTTGCACGCCTTGAGCACGCCCGAATGGGCAAAGGCGTTTGTCAGCAAGACGCGTGAGGTTAGATAGAAATGAATCCTCGTACAGAACAATTGGAACAAGCAATCCGCGTGTTGTTGGAAATTTTCAACGCGGCGTATGCAAATTTTGTTGGGCTAGCGGGTTTACCCGTCGTGACCAAAGAAGGTCGCGCCGCGATCGAATCAATCCTTGTAAAACATAACGACGTTTTGCAGGGATTTCGTATCGAGTGGCTCGATCTGAACATCTATAAAATTTTGCAAAATCTGTCGGCGCTGGGGGCAGACACGGCACAACCGCGCGCGGTGACGGCACTCACCGATTTGATTGGCGCACTCATCGAACGCTATCGCTTTTTCTTGGGACGCGGGGTTAAACTCCTGTTCGATAAAGAGACGCGCGCGCAAATTATCGCCAACACTGAATTTTTGCAGAGCATCGGCGCGTGGGAACGCTTGCCCGACGAGATTCGTCACCTGACTGATGGTGAAGTCACCGAGTCGGCGCAGGGCATTCCGATTACCGACATCACCTTGCGTTCGGGTCACGACGAAATCACGTTTCGACCGGGTGGAGCGTTGTTGGGCATTCTTGCGCCACGTGATGTGCCTGCGGTATCGAATCTCGTCGAGGCGGTGCGCGCCGCGCTAGAACAACCACTCGGCGCAAAACGTTTGACCGAACTCGCGGCTGGCGTGTCGAGCGTCACAATCATCGTGGACGATCACACGCGTCCTACGCCGACGGCGCGCATCTTGCCCGAAGTGTTAGCCGAGTTGTTTCGCGCGCGCGTGCCTGAATCGGCAATCACGATTCTCGTTGCGACGGGAATGCATCGTCCACCGACGGCTGAAGAACTTGCGCGCATCGTGCCACCAGAAATCGCCGCGCATATTCGCGTGGTGATTCACGATTGCAAGGATGAAAACGCGCTGGTGGAAATCGGACGCGCGCGTAGTGGTGTGCCGCTCAAAATCAATCGCGCGGTAGCAGAAGCCGACTTGGTGCTGGCAATCGGAATGATCGCGCCACATCCATACGCGGGTTTCACCGGCGGTGCAAAAAGTGTTTCGCCCGGCGTGGCTAGTCTGGAAACGATTGTGGCGAATCACATCCTCAACGTTTTTCCATCCGCCGGTCCCGGACAAGTGGCAGGCAATCCAGTGCAAGAGGACATTGCGCATGCGGGACGCGCGGGCAAGTTGGCGTTTGTGGTCAACACGGTAATGAACGGCGCAAGCCAAGTGGTGGACGTACTCGCCGGCGATCCATTCAAAGTGACCGAAGTCGGTTTTGAGCGCGCGCGCGAAATTTATCGCGCGCCATATCCTGCCAAAAGCGATGTGGTCATCGTCTCGTGTGGCGGACATCCGCGCGATGCGAATTTGTACCTTGCGGTGCGCGCCGTCAAAACCGCGCAACTCGTCATTCGACGCGGCGGTTACATCGTTTTGGTCGCGGGATGCGCGGAAGAAATGGGACCCGCGCGTTTCGCGCAAGTGATGCGCGATATGCCGACGATGTTTGAAGAGACCCTGCACCAAGAACCCGAACAAGTGATTGCCGCGCACGTTTTGAAAACGACCAAGACGATTGTCGTCTCGTGCGTGCGTCCCGGTGTTTTTGAAGAACTCGGCTTGCGTCACGCGGTCACTGTTGAGGACGCGTTGCAACAAGTGACACACGAACTCGGACGCGAACCCACTGTGTTGGTGATTACCAACGGCTGGACGGTAATTCCGGATAGGGTACAGGGGGGCAGGGTACAGAAATCTGACTCCTGACCCCTGACCTCTGTATGGCACTGATACTGATCGGTCTCAATCATCGCACCGCGCCGGTGAATGTGCGCGAACGCTTGGCGGTGACAGCAACGCGCTTGCCCGAACTGTTGCGCGCGTTGCGCGCGACGCCCGGCGTGGACGAGGTTGCCATCGTTTCGACGTGCAATCGCTTTGAAGTGTACGCGGTGGTGGACGAAGCCGCGACGCGTCACGCGTCGCTCGTCGAAGCGTTAGCCACTGCGCGCGGCGTGAGCGCGTGCGATTTTATGTGCTACCTAACGACGCGTGTGGACGCCGATGCTGCGCGTCATTTGTTCCGCGTGGCGGCGGGACTTGATTCGTTACTGGTGGGTGAGCATCAAATCTTGGGGCAGGTGAAAGACGCGCTCCATATCGCGCAAGACGCGGGCACGTTGGGCGATTTACTGTGTGGTTTGTTTCAACGCGCGCTCACGACCGGCAAACGCGTGCGCAATGAAACCGAAATCGGACAAGGCGCGCGATCGTTGGGTCAGGTGGCGGTGTCCGTTGCGCGTGAAACACTCGGCGATTTGACGAATCGTACCGCGCTGTTAATCGGTGTTGGCAAGATCAACAAGATTGCTGGACGCGCGCTGGTCGAGAGTGGTTTGCGCTGGCTTCTCGTGGCGAATCGCACCTTCGAGCGCGCAGTCGCAGTGGCACAAGAACTGGGCGGACGCGCGGTGCATTTCGACGCGCTGGCGCAAGGACTTGCCGATGCGGATGTGGTTGTCGTTGCGACGGGCGCGCCGCACATCGTTTTGCACGATAGCGATGTGCGCGCGGCGATGATGCATCGCGCTACGCGTCCACTCGTCATCATTGATTTGGCAGTGCCGCGTAATGTGGACCCTGCCGTGCGCGAAATCGCGAATGTGCGATTGTATGATATGGACGATCTGAGTGCGGTCGTGGCGATACATCATCCGATGGCGGCGTCCGCGATTGCGGCTGCCGAAAAGATGGTTGCCCATCAAGTCGCCGCGTTTCTCGATTGGCAACGCGAACGTGAACTCGCGCCGCGTCTTGCTGCGTTACACGCGCAAGCAGAACAAATTCGGCGTGAGGAGGTCGCCAAAGTTCTAGCGCGCGTGTCGCTGGCGCCCGAACAACAGCAAGCGTTGGACGCACTTGCCAGCGCGCTTACCAACAAGTTGTTGTACGCGGCGACGCATACGCTCAAGGGATAGAATGTACACGCGTTCAAATTCCTTACGTGGTGCCATACGCGTAGTGGCTGGGATTGATGCGGGCGGGACGCGCACGCGCGCATGGATTGCTAACGAGCGAGGCGACATTCTTGGCAAAGGCGAAGCCGGTCCCGGCAATCCGCACGCCAGCACCACTGAAAACGCGCGACGAGAAATCCTCTTGGCATTACAACGTGCCTGTGCCGAGGCGCGCGTCGAATTTCAAATGGTTGGCGCGGTCTGTTTGGGTGTTGCAGGCGTGGCGCGTCGCGACGAGCAGGACGATTGGCTCGAGTGGGCGCGCGCGCGTTTGACGTCCCGCGTGCACCTCAGTCACGATGGCGAGTTGGTGATGGCGGCAGGATGTCCAGACAATTGGGGCATTGCTCTGATTGCGGGAACAGGTTCGAGCGCGTGGGGCAAAGCGCGCAATGGTCGCATCGCGCGCGCCGGCGGCTGGGGCTGGTTGATGGGAGACGAGGGAAGTAGTTACGATTTGGCGCGTCGCGCCTTGCGCGCAGCGACGCGTGCCGCCGATGGGCGCGGTGAGTACACGCGTTTGTTGGAGGCAATCCTTGCGTTTTGGAATTTGCGCGAACCCGCCGAACTGATTCCGCGCGTGTATCGTTCGGGAATGCGCAATGCCGATATTGCTGCGCTGGCGATGGTGGTAGTGCATCAAGCCAACGCCGGCGATGCCGTTGCCCAGCGTTTGGTGACCGATGCGGCGAATGCGTTGGTGGAGATGCTCCACGCGGTTACGCGTACCTTGCGTCTTCAATCAGTGACGATTCCACTCGCGCTGGCTGGCGGTTTGATTCTGAACGCCGCATCGTTGCGCTCCGAAGTGTTGCGCACTGCCAGTGCACGCGGTTTGAATTTTCAACCAGTCACCCTCGTTCACGATCCTGTGCGTGGTGCTGTGCGCTTGGCGCTCGATTTGATACGCCAAGAATCGCCGCGCGTTGAGGGATGACGAAGGACGAAAGACGGAGGACGAAGGACGAAGGACGAAAGAACGTTCGTCTTTCGTCCTTCGTCTTTCGTCATTTGATCGCCCGCTCATACAACTCCAGATGTTGCTGAGCGATCTTGTCCCACGTAAAATGTTGCGCCAGCGCGCGCGCGCCCGCGCCAATTTTCGCGCGCAACTCGGCAGATGCCATCGCGCGCTGAATCGCATCTGCCAGCGCGCGCGGATCATCAGGCGGCACGAGCAAACAGTTTTCCCCATCGCGCAGTTGTGGTAATCTGACGGATGACGGATGACCGATGACCGACGATGTTTGACCGCTGATCGCTGACCGCTGACCGCTGATGGCTGACGGCTGACGGCTGACGGCTGACGGCTGACCGCTGACCGCTGGTTTAGTTGTTACGATTGCCATCCCATGTGCCAGCGCCGCCATCAACGTCCCGCGCCGATACGACGCACCATCGCGATATGGCAACACACACACGTCCGACGCGTAGAAATTCGCGCTGACGATTTCGGGTGGAGTATAGTCAGTCCAGAGCACGCGGTTGGTGAGGTGGAGATTGGAGATTAGAGATTGAACGCGCGCGAGGTACGCGACGTTGGTTGGATCGCTAGCACCGATTTGTCCACCAATCATCAACAACTTGGCGTTGGGTACGAGTGCGAGCGCGCGGATGAGCGTTTCGCCGCCTTTGCTTTCGTTGAGAAAACCAAAGTAGCATAGCAACGTTTCGTCGTCACGTACGCCCAACTGTGCGCGCCACGCCGCGCGGTCATAGTCGGGAGGTGGCGTTGTGGTGATGTTCGAGCCAATCGGGATGAGGGTTAACAGTTGCAGGTTTAAGGTTTCAAGTTGCGCGTAATCCTCGTCATTCGTCGCGATGACCGCATCAGACGCGCGCGCAAGTTCGTGCGTAACCCACGTGCGCACGCGTCCGGCTTTGGGGAAGAGGTACGGCACGCGCAAATCGTGAAACGTGGTGATGAATCGAGTCGCGCGCGATTTGAGGAGACGCGGCGCAAAATTGATCGCAGGGTGCATTGCGAACGCGCCGGTCTGATATTGGATGTGCACGATGTGCGGCGCAAACTCGCGGATGACGTTAGCAATGCAACGCAGACTGAACCAGCCCCAATACCGAATAATCGGCAAAACACTGACCCCTGACCCCTGATCGCTGACCGCTGACCGCCGACCGCCGACCGCTGATTGCTGACCGCTGACCGCTGATTGCTGATCGCTATCCACTCGTATCGAAGTGAGTACGCTGACCTCCGCGCCCAACGTAATCAGACCGCGCGCGATCTCGTGCGTACAATCGCCCACGCCACCTTGCATTGGAGGAAATTCGCCAGTGAGAAAAAGGACGCGCATCAGAGGGGAATGCTCTCGTGCCACAAGTGGTGAAAGAACATGTTACGCGCGGCAAGTTGTTCTTCTAACTCCGCGCGTGTAAACACCAAAAGATCGGTCCCACGTTCTAGATCAAAGTAGGGGAGAAAGGCGCGAATGCGCTGGAGTGGATCGGCTTCGGTCGAGTGGCGCAACAGAATCAGCACATCCACATCGCTAGTGCCTGTAGCATCGCCGCGCGCGAGTGAGCCAAAGACGCGCACTTGTTCCACTTCACTATGCTCGTTGCGAATGCGCGTGGCGATCGCGCGCAAACGCGCCATCAACTCATCGCGATCGAGTGATATGATCTTGACAGAACCGAACGATTTCACTGGCTGCCTCGAACGCTTCGTGTGCTTTGGAAGCGTTGAAATAATCAGCGGGCTTGCCGATAGCAAAGCCATTGGGATAACGCGTGGGGATGTAGTATGTGTCAAGCAGTTGTGCAAACTCGATAAGACGCGCGGGAACATTCACATCGGATACGGCACGTAGCATCGGTGTAATGGCGTGTCCCCACACGTCCATACCACGCGCCATCAAAAGTGCCTTGACGGCTTTTTCGGCGGCTTGTTGCGCCGTAAAACACGCCCACTCCCAATACTCGAATTGAATGTCGGTTTGGGCTTTTTGCAAATCGCGCACTGCTTGCGCTAACCAATCCTGCGAGCGATTCATAGACACATCAACTATACATCACTTGGGATGTTTAAGCAACTGGCAAATTTACTTCAAAAACTGTCTCACAAAATTGTAATAGCCGCGTTGTCCACCTTCCTTGTGCCACAGTTCCACCGAATTCAAAATGTATTGCAGGCATGCAATAATTTCATCGAGCGTGAGTGGCGCGGGTAGATTTTGGGGCGGCTTGCCATCCTGGGTCAAAAGTTTTACTTCGCGGCGTCCCAATCGAAACTCGCACATCATTTTGGCATTGTCGTACGCGGCTTGGGCAAAGACGTTGAGTTTGAGCGTGGGTGCGGCACGTCCGTTGCGCTCTGCCTTGTAAGTACGAATCAACGCCTTGAGCGCGTCACGTGTATCCCAATCGGTCATCTCTTTGTGTGTCTTGTAAGTTTGTACAAGCGCGACTTCGATGTTTTGCAAAACATCAAAGTACTTGTTAACGAAAGGATCTGCCATTGTGATACTCCTTCAATCCACTTTGCAACACCTGCCAATATGCCTTTACGCGCGCGGCGCGTAGTGCGCGCTTGTGTCCCAAGAGCCACTTGAGCGATTCTTCCACGATTTGGTACGCGAACATCGCAAGCAAGAACGCGCGCAAGATTTCTGCAACAAACGTGCCGTGATGTTTGCGAAAAAAGCGCACCTTGCTCGAATGAAAGTGAATGTCGCGTGCCGCCAACACTTGCTCCGACGATTTGCCCTCGTGGTGAATCACCTGCGCGGTCGGCAAATACACGATGCGCCATCCCGCGCGCTTGGCGCGATAACACCAATCGAGTTCTTCCGAGTACATAAAAAATCCCTCGTCCAAACCACCAATTTGTTCGTACACCGCGCGCCGTACGAACATTGCCGCGCCAGTCACCCAGTCCACCTCTTGCGTTTCGTCGTCGCGCGTGTCGAGTATGTAATAGCGCGTGAGCACGCGGTTGCGTGGAAACCACTGTTGCAACTTGGTGGATTCGAGGAACGCAGTGGCAAGGGTGGGAAAGCGACGCCGTGAGGATTGCGGTGTGCCATCGCCGTAGAACAAGCGCGGTCCGATGATGCCCACGTCGGGATGCGCTTCTGCATAATCGTACAGCGTTTGTAACGCGTTGGGATGTAACTCGGTATCGGGGTTGAGCAAAAAAAGATAACGCCCTTGCGCGAGTGCAAGGGCTTGGTTGTTTGCACGCGTAAAGCCAACGTTGTCGGTATTCGCAATCACGCGCACGTGGGGAAATTCCGCGCGGAGCATTTCGACAGTGCCATCAGACGAGGCGTTGTCCACGACGATAATCTCAGTGTTCAGTGGACAGTGTTCGGTGTTCAGTGAATTCTGAACACTGAACACTGAATACTGACTACTAGCAACTGACACGAGACAACGGCGTAACAACTCGCGCACGTTCCAACTGACGATGAGAATCGAAATATCCATCCTGGGGATTGCAGATTTTAGATTGCAGATTTTAGATTGCAATCATAAGGTGCGTTCGACCACGTACTCGGTTAGATCGGCAAGCGTGCGGCGATAGATGGTATCGGGGAAGATGGCAAGTGCGTCGCGCGCGGCTTGGGCGGTGCGTTGTGCTTCGGCTTTGGCGGCGGCAATCGCCGACGAGTGGCGAATCGCTTCAATGAGTTGATCCACTTGCGTACTCAACATTTCGGCAATCGGTTTGTCACGCGCATCGTTTTCGAGGTAATAAAAAACCGGCAACGTGAATGTGCCCTGCCGCAAATCGCTACCGACTGGCTTGCCGAGTTCTTTTTCATCAGCGGTGAAATCGAGAATGTCATCCACCATTTGGAACGCCATACCCAAATAGCGTCCGTACGCCTTGAGCGCGGCGATTTCATTTTCGGGTGCGCCGCTGAGGATAGCACCGCCTTCGGTCGCGGCGATGAACAGCGACGCGGTTTTGCTTTCGATGTGTTTGTAGTACTCGTCGCGATTGGGGGGCCAGTGCGAACGTGCAAAATCTTGGCGAATTTCGCCCTCACAAATCGTCATCAGGGTTCGCGCAAAAATGCGCATCACCCGGAAATTATCGAGACTGGCGGCAATGTCTGCCGCGCGCGCAAGCAAAAAATCGCCGGCGAGAACAGTGGCAGTACCACTCCAACGCGAGTTGATCGTTGGCGTGCCGCGACGCGTGGACGAGCGATCAATCAAATCGTCGTGGATGAGCGTGGCGGCGTGCACCAGTTCCGTTGCAATCGCGAGCGTGTACATTTTTTCGGGATCGGTAGGATGGAACTTGGTCGCCAGAATCGAGAGGGCTGGGCGAATGCGTTTGCCACCGCTACCGATCAGCATCTCGAAAATATCTGCCAGCGGCAAGTATTCGACGCGCACGGCTTGGCGCAAGCGCGCCTCGACTTGCGCTAACTCTTCTTGAATGGGGGCAAAGATTTGTTGAATGTTCACAAAACCTCACCTATGGCAAAACCAAACAGGGCTTGGCAATTTTTCGTGGTCACTTGTGCTACAGTGTCAAGTTCGATTTGTTTCAGTTCTGCAATTTTCGTGGCGATGTGAATGATGTTGGCTGGTTCATTCCGTCTGCCGCGCAAAGGCGAAAGGTAGGGCGCATCGGTTTCAAGAACGATGTGATCAAGAGGCACGCTCGTCGCAATGGTGCGCACGCGCGGCGCGTTCTTGAATGTGACGGTGCCGCTGAACGAGAGATAATAACCTAACGCGCTTGCCTCTTGTGCCATCGTCAAATCACCGGAAAAACTGTGCAGGATGCCGCGCGGTGTACCCGCATACGCGCGCAGAATACGCATCACCGCGTCGTGCGCGTCGCGATTGTGAATCACTACCGGCTTGCCAAGTTGCGCGGCAAGATCAAGGTGCGCGCGAAAAACGCGCTCTTGCCATTCGCGCGGCGCGCCATCGGCATAGTGAAAATCCAAACCGGTTTCACCGATACCCACGACGCGCGGATGCGTTGCCAACTCACGAATCGTGGCAAACGTTTCGTCGCTGAATGTTTCAGCGTAGTGTGGATGAATTCCAACGATAGCGTAAACGCTTGGATACCGTTCGGCAAGTGCAACCACCGCGCGGCTGGATGCCACATCGGTACCTGCGGTGATCATCGCGTGCACATTGGCGGCGTGAGCGCGCGCGAGCACGGCGTCGAGATCGGATGCGAATTGTTCGTCGTCCAGATGACAGTGCGCGTCGAACCACATCATTGTTACCAAACAACTTGTACGGCATACTTGGCAATGTTCAGGTCTGCACTCACCAATACGGCTTTTTCAACAATTGCTTGGGCAACCAACAGGCGGTCAAACGGATCTTTGTGATGGGCGGACAAGTTGTCTAGGGCTAATACATGCTCCAAGGTAATCGGCAGTATCTCAATGTTGTTCGTTTGTTGTTGACTCTCAACAATTTCTCTCAAGGGCAAAGTCAGTCGTAACTTACCCAACTGTAACTTGATTTGCATTTCCCAGATACTGACGACACTGAGCAGTAGAACATTTTGACGATCTTGACAAAGTGCCAGAGCACGCGGCGAGAGTTTGGTAGGTTCACTATCCCACCAGATGAAGGCGTGAGTGTCAAGTAGTAATTTCATACGTTACCCGTCCAGAACTCGTCGGGTAAGGGTTCATCAAAGTCTGGGCTAGTCCAGATCGCTCCCGCATGTAAACCTGCTACACGAGCGGAGATGGGTACGAGACGAGCAACTGGCGTCATACCATCAGTGAGAATCCATTCGACCCCTGAGGCAATTTGAGACAGCAACTCTTGTAAACGTGCTTGGGCTTCCTTCACGTCAATTTGTCTAGTCAGCATAAAACTTGCTCCAACCCTATTTCGGCGCGAGCCACGCCAGCCCCACCACACCTGGTCCCACGTGCGTCCCCGAAACAGGTCCCGTCTCGGCAATCGTCACTTGTCCGTTAGGAATGTGCGACATCACCATATACTTCAATCGGCGCGCGAGCACCTCCGCGTAGCAATGTACCACTGCCATTTCTTGATTCAAACCGTGTTCGAGCGCGATCTCGACGAGACGTTCCAAGGCGTGTTGTTGCGTGCGCGCGGCACCCAGCGGTAACACTTCGCCGCGCGAAAGCGCGAGGAGTGGCTTGACGTTGAGCATCGTACCCACCATCCCCGCCGCCTTGCCGAGTCGTCCACTGCGTTGCGCGTACTGCAATGAATCGAGCATCGCAATCAGACGCGGACGATCGCGCAACGATTCGACCACTTGGAGAACTTCAGTCAGCGTTGCGCCACGCGCCGCCGCGCGCGCCGCGTGAATCACTAGCCATCCTTGCGCCATACTCAACTGCTGCGAGTCCACCACTTCGATCATCACCGGCATTTCTTGCTTGACGTTCTGTGCAGCAAGACGCGCCGAGTTGTACGTGCCGCTCAACGTACTTGCCACGTGAATCGAAACGATTTGGCGACTGGTGCGCGCAAGTTGGCGATACACCTCCTCGAACGCGCCCACCGCTGGATTCGATGTGGTCGGTGGTTTGGGCGTCGTTGCAATCAGACGATAAAATTGTTCCGTGTCCAAGTCCAACTTGTCGCGATATGTTTTGCCCGCGACCTGAACAGTGCAAGGGACAATCGTAATGTCCAAGCCCTGCATCAAAGAAATCGGAATGTCAGCAAGACTGTCGGTGACGATTTTAACGTTTGCCATAGTCTTTCAACCCTGCGAGTTTCAACCCTGCATCCAAAATATCGTGACGCTTGTATTCCTGAGTTGTTTCGACGTAGAAACGCATAATCGGTTCGGTGCCCGAGAAGCGAATCACCAACCAACCACCATCGGCGAGCAAGTACTTGAAGCCGTCCAACGTGTTGATGCCAGTCACTTTGAAACCGGCGATTTCAGTCGGTTGCGCGCTTTGCAAACGCGCGAGGATTTCGCCGCGTTTTTCTTCGGGGAAGGTCGTATCAATGCGTTCGTAGTAATGCGGTCCCACTAAATCGAAAAGATGATCAATCAACTGCGACGGTGTCTTGTTCGTTTGCACCACAAAGTCGAGCAGATACAACCCTGCGACGATACCGTCACGTTCGGGGATGTGACCTTGAAACGCATAGCCACCCGATTCTTCACCACCGATGAGCGCGTTCGTTTCCACCATCTTGGGCGCGACGTACTTGAAGCCAACACCCGTTTCGTACAACGGCACGTTGAAACGCTTGGCGAGTTTGTCGAGCATCACGGTTGTATTTAGCGTGCGTACGATGGGACCGCGTTGCCCGCGCACTTCGAGTAGATAGAGCGCGAGGAGCGCGTACATTTGCAATTGATGGATGAACACCCCCTTTTCGGTCGAGCCGCCGATGCGATCCGCATCGCCATCGGTCGCGATGCCGAGATGCGCGCGTTCGCGTTTGACAAGTTCCATCAAGCCGTTGACGTTCGGCGGAATCGGTTCGGGGTTGTGCATTTCGGGAAAGAGCGGATTGCGCTGGTCGTGAATTTCGACGACGCGCATAGTACCGCCCGCGAGCAAACTTTTGAACCAACCCATTCCCGCGCCCCACATCGAATCCACCGCGAGCGTCAAACCCGAATCGCGCAGCGGTTCGAGCGCGACAAGTTTTTCGAGTTGTTTGATGTACGCGGGCTTGGGATCGAAAATTTCAATCAACCCTTGTTCGCACGCATCGTCAAAGCGGACGCGTTTGATTTCATCGGGTGGCGGAATGAGTGACTCGATGTGTTTCAATCCTTCGGGAGCGATCGCGCCCGCGTAATCGGCGCGCACCTTAAAGCCGCCCCAAATCGGCGGATTGTGCGACGAGGTGATGTTGATTGCGCCGTGCGCGCGCTTGGCAAGAATCGCGTATGAAATCACCGGCGTCGGTGTGGGACGATCCACCAGATACACTTTGATTCCGTGCGCGGCAATCACCTCCGCTGCCGCTTGCGCGAACAAATCGGAAGCAAAGCGCGTGTCGTAACCGATGACCAAGCCGCGCGTCGTTTGATTTGTCGCGATGAGATAACGCGCCATCCCTTGCGCGCACCGACGCACATTCTCGAACGTAAAATCTTCGGCAATTACACCGCGCCAACCGTCTGTGCCAAAGATAATTTGTGTAGGCATCCCGTTCCTCTGATTTTTCGATTTTAGATTGCAGATTGCAGATTGTCAATCACGAATCACGAATCACTAATCTCCAATCTCCAATCTCCAATCTCCAACTACGTAATCGTCTCTTGAATCACCTGCGCAATCGCATTCGCCTCGCGTTCGATTGCGTGCGCGTCCTTGCCTTCGATCATCACGCGCGCAAGATTTTCGGTGCCCGAGTAGCGAACCAAGATGCGCGCGCTGTCACCGAGCGCGCGTTGCGCGCGTGCGATCGCGTCTTGGATTGGCGGAAATTCGTCAAGCGGCGGCTTGCGCGGCACGCGCACGTTCACCAGCACTTGGGGGTAACGCGTCATACACGCGGCAAGTTGCGCGAGTGTTTCCCCGCGCCGCGCCATCACTTGCGCAAGACGAAGCGTGGTGTAGAGACCATCGCCCGTCGTGTGCCCACCATCGAACAAGATGATGTGTCCCGATTGTTCACCACCCAACATTCCGCCGATAGTACGCATTCGCTCCGTGACCCAACGATCACCGACAGGTGTGCGTTCCATCGTCACACCAATCGTCGCGAGCGATTCTTCCAAACCCAGATTTGCCATCACCGTCGAAATGACCGCGTTGCCGTTGAGTACACCGCGCGCGTGCAAATCGCGCGCGAGAATCGCCAACACAAAATCGCCATCCACAAAATTGCCGCGTTCATCTACGAACACCGCGCGGTCGCCATCACCATCGAATTGCACACCGAAATCGGCGCGTGTGTGCAACACCGTGTCGCGCAACAACTGCGGTTCGAGCGCGTGGTAACCGTGATTGATGTTGATGCCATCGGGCTGATGATTGAGCGCGATGACCTCCGCACCCAGTTCGCGCAACACGCGTGGAGCAAGTTCAAACGTTGCGCCGTTGTTGCAATCGAGGACGACGCGCTTGCCGCGCAGAATCGGTTGACGCGCCGTTGTGTTCAGCAAGAAATCGGTGTAGGCGTTGACCGCGCGCGTGTCGTCGTGGCGTTGTCCAATCGAAGCGATAATCGGACGTTCCAAAGGTGTGTGCTCGAGTGCCAACGCTTCGATGTGTTCTTCGGCGGCATCGGGAATCTTGAAACCATCCGCACCAAAAACTTTGATGCCATTGTAATCGAACGGATTGTGCGATGCCGAAATCACAATCCCACAACGCGCGTTCAGCGCGCGCGTCAGGAATGCGACGGCGGGTGTGGGCACGATGCCAAGATGCAATGTATCGAATCCTTGCGCCATCAATCCCGCCGCAAGTGCATTTTCGATCATCGTGCCGCTGGCGCGCGTGTCGCGTCCAATCAATGCGATCGGTTTATGCGCGTCGCGTCCCAACACTTCACCAATCGCGCGTCCTAGACGCGTGACGAATTCAGGTGTGAGTGGAAATTGATTCGCGATGCCGCGAATGCCGTCAGTGCCGAAAAGTTTGTCAGACATTCGAGAGTCTTTTTACAAGGTCGAAGATTTCGCGCGCTTGAGCGACTGCGCGTTGTGCATCCGCATACGAGTAGGACTCGGCGGGAATGCCATCAGGCAAACCGTTAGGGTAGCGCGTGGGAATGTAATAGCGATCGAGTTCGGTGGCTTGTTGCGTCACGCTCGAAAATTCTTTGTTAAAGCGGATTGCCTCCTTGCACAGTGTAGCGACCGAATGCCCTTTGACATATCGTTCGCCTTGCGCGTAGAGGAATGCCTTGAGAGCCTTTTCGGCGGCTTGCTGTGCCCAAAAACATGCCGCCGCGTGAAAATTACCTTGCCTATTCCAGGTGGCAGTTTCCAAGTCCACGCGCGCTTGTTCTAACCAACGGCGCGCCTCTTCGATCGCTTGTTTTCTCACGCGACGCCCTTTCGTTTGCAACATCTTGACGTTGCGAGCAGCAGGTTTACCTTTTGCATAGACCACAATCCCATCGCGCACAATCTCTTCGGCGAACGGATTGCGACGCGCGCGCATTGCCGCGAATTCGCTCGGCGTGTAAACGAGTGCATCGAGCGCGAAATCGGGTTGGATCAACTTGTACACCTGTGCCAGCCGATCCAGAAAACGTTCGTTGGTCTCTTTGATGATGGCGATGTCAATGTCGCTGTGCCGATCCGCGTCGCCGCGCGCGGCAGAGCCGAATACGATAATCTGTTCGGGATCGTACGGTTTGAGTGCACGCACGATTTTGTTGATGCGCGCACGCAGACGCGGAGTCAACATGCTCATCCTAAAGACGATACTGCTTTTTGAGTGCCGCCAAATCGGCTTGCACCATAATTTCGATCATCTGCTCAAATGTGACAGTGGGTTGCCAACCGAGTTTTTGCTTTGCCTTACTCGCATCGCCAATCAGCAAGTCCACATCAGCAGGACGCAAATCGGCAGGATTTACATACACGTACTTTTGCCAATCCAAATCCACACACGCAAACGCGACCTCACACAAACGTCGAATCGAATGTGTTTTGCCAGTAGCAATCACAAAATCTTCGGGTTCATCTTGTTGCAACATCAAGTGCATCATTCGCACGTAATCGGGTGCCCAGCCCCAATCGCGTTGCGCGTCGAGATTGCCAAGCGGTAATTTGTCGGCAAGACCGAGCGCGATCTTGGCGGCATGATACGTGACTTTGTGCGTGACGAATTCCAAACCACGTCGCGGCGATTCGTGATTGAACAAGATGCCCGAGACGGCAAACATATTGTACGATTCGCGATAGTTGACGGTGATCCAGTGTCCATACACTTTGGCGACGCCGTACGGACTGCGTGGGTGAAACGGTGTCGTTTCCTTCTGCGGAATCTCGACGACCTTGCCGAACATTTCGGACGACGATGCTTGGTAAAAGCGAATTTCCGGGTCCACGATGCGAATCGCTTCGAGCATTCGCGTCACGCCGAGCGCAGTGAATTCGCCGGTCAACACGGGTTGTTTGAACGACGTGGGGATGAACGATTGCGCCGCAAGGTTATACACTTCCGTTGGACGATGCTCACGCAAAATGTCAATCAACGAGACTTGATCGAGCAGGTCACCTTGCACGATGCAAATTTTGTCTTGGATGTGCATAATGCGTTCAAAGTTGATCGTCGAGGTGCGGCGCACCATTCCGATTACTTCATATCCAAGTTCCAAGAGGTACTCAGCAAGGTAACTGCCGTCTTGTCCGGTAATCCCGGTAATCAACGCACGTTTTTTAGTCATTCATGCTCCCAATGTCTGTTTTTGATGTATTGTCTAATCAATCTAACGTAGCATTTTTTCATTCTACTTCTTTCGGTAGATTTCGCTCCGATGACCGATTTGATGAATCACGATTGCTTGTTCGTCATGAAGAATTTGGTAGATGACACGATAATCACCCACGCGAAATTTGTACAATCCCACAAGATCGCCTTTGTATGGTTCTGGATTGATATTTTCTAGGTTTGTAGCCAGCCAATAGATGCGCGCGACAATGCGACGAGCAATCGGCTTGTCTAAACGCTCAAGGTCGCGTGTAGCCGCTGGCAAGATACGGAGGCGGTACATAGGCACTATGCCAATCCAAGACGTTGAATCACATCTTCAAACGGTTCCCCGCGTTCACCAGCGGCAACGGCTTTCTTCTGGCGGAGGAGTCTTTCGCGGACAGATTTCCTAATTTCCAAGCCCTCATCAGGATCACCAAGTAGTTCAAGCAATTTCTGCTCCACCGTCGTCGCAATAATGTCCTTCAATTCATCTCTACTCATTTGAGCCACTTTGACACTCATTGCCATTCTCCTTCCACTTGATCTCTCGAATCGTAGTGGCATTTTCCCTCTTGTTCCTGTGTGAAGGGACAGTAGGAAAAGTTGGGTGATTAATCTCGCGTCACTTGCTTCCGCCAATACTCTAAAATATCACGTAAACTTTGTTCCAGCGGAATCGTCGGTGACCAGCCCGTCTGCGCGCGAAACTTGGTCGTGTCGCAATACAACGTTGGCGTATCGGACGGACGAATGCGCGCGGGGTCCACTTCGATCCGAATCGGCACGCGACTGAAACG
>JAOACU010000171.1 GCA_026417715.1 Anaerolineae bacterium
AACCAATGAGCCAATGAACCAATGAGCCAAATCTAATCTCCAATCTCCAATCTCTATTTTGGCTCATTGGCTCATTGACAAATTGGCTCATTGAGCGAAGCGTTTGGCTCATTGATCACGAGGTTGTCTATGCATCTCTACGAAATCCTGAAACGACCACTGACCTCTGAAAAAACGGTCAACCTGAAAGATCAACATCAATACGCGTTTGAAGTGGATGTGCGCGCGACCAAGCCGCAAATCAAGCAAGCCGTCGAAAAAGCATTCAACGTCAAGGTGTTGAGTGTGAATGTGATGCGGATGCCGCACAAGCGTCGCCGCTATGGTCGCCGAGTCATATACAAGCCCGCGTGGAAAAAAGCCGTCGTCACCATACCGGCAGATCAGCGAATTGAAATGTTCGAGGGTGTGTAAAAATGGCTATCAAAATCTATAAACCAACGTCGCCAGGGCGACGCCATATGACCACCTCGACGTTTGAGGAAATCACCAAGACCGAGCCAGAAAAATCGCTCACCGTCACTCTCAAACGTCAGGCGGGGCGTAACAATCAAGGGCGCGTGACCGTTCGTCATCGCGGCGGTGGTGCACGTCCCAAGTATCGCATCATTGATTTTCGACGCGATAAAATCGGCATTCCCGCAAAGGTCGCGGCAATCGAGTACGATCCCAATCGCACCGCGCGCATCGCGTTGTTGCATTATGCCGATGGCGAAAAACGCTACATCCTCGCGCCGCAAGGTCTGATGGTCGGCGATACGGTGATGGCGGGACCCGATGCCGAAGTCAAGCCGGGCAACACCTTGCCCATCAGCGCGATTCCGGTCGGCACGATGATTCACAACGTCGAACTTTACAAAGGACGCGGCGGACAACTTGCGCGCTCTGCCGGCACGGCCGCGCAATTGATGGCGAAAGAAGGCAAATACGCCCAAGTGCGTTTGCCATCGGGCGAAGTGCGCTATGTCAGCGTCGAATGTATGGCGACGATTGGCACCGTCGGGAATGCCGAGTGGAACACGATCAAAATCGGCAAAGCCGGACGCAAACGCCATATGGGCTGGCGCCCGACCGTGCGCGGTTCTGCGATGAGTCCGCGCGATCACCCGCACGGTGGTGGTGAAGGTCGAGTCGGTGTGGGTATGCCAGGTCCCAAGACACCTTGGGGCAAACCCGCGCTGGGCAAAAAGACGCGCCGCCGCAAATACACGGACCGATTCATCGTCAAGCGACGTGGAAGTAAATGAGCCAATGAGCCAATGAACCAATGAGCCAAAAAAGACGGAAGACGAAGGACGAAGGACGAATGACCAAAAAGTTTTTGGCTCATTGGCACATTGGGCAATTGGCTCATTGAGCGAAGCGTTTAGCTCATTGGCACATTGGGCAATTGGCTCATTGAGCGAAGCGTTTGGCTCATTGGCACATTGGGCAATTGGCTCATTGGAGGAATTATGGGTCGTTCACTGAAAAAAGGACCATTTGTACAACCAAAGTTGTTGAAACGTATCGAGCAAATGAACAAGACTGGTGAAAAGCGTGTGCTCAAAACGTGGTCGCGCGCTTCGACGATCTTTCCCCAAATGGTGGGACATACGATTGCGGTGCACGACGGACGCCGGCACGTGCCGATTTACATCACCGAAAATATGGTGGGACATCGCTTGGGCGAATTTGCACCCACGCGCCATTTTCGCGGACACTCGACCAAAGAAAAAGCGGCAGAAGGCGGCAAGGGAGGATAACGTATGGCAGAGTATCAGGAAATTCGTGGAGTTGCCAAGTATATCCGAATGTCGCCCTACAAAGTGCGCTTGGTCGTGGACTTGGTGCGCGGCAAACGCGTGGACGAGGCGATCAACATTTTGAGTGTTACACCCAAAGCCGCCGCGCGCGAAGTCATCAAAGCCATCAACGCCGCCGCCGCAAATGCGACCAACAACTATGGCTTGGATCGCGAAAATTTGTACATCACGACGATTATGGCAGACGAGGGTCCACGTCTCAAACGCGTCAAAGCCGGCGCGCGCGGACGCTATAAACCGATTCTCAAACGAATGACGCACATCACGGTCGGTGTGACTGAACGCACGGAGGAATAATAGATGGGGCGCAAAATTCATCCCTACGGTTTTCGACTGGGTGTTATCAAAGATTGGCGTTCCAAGTGGTACAGCGCCAACAAGAAAACTTATGCCGATCAACTTCAGGAAGACATTGCGATTCGGAAACTAGTGCGCGAAAAAGTTGGACACGCCGGCATTTCCGATGTGCGCATCGAACGATTTCCCAAGCAGGTGACTGTGCACGTGCATACTGCCAAGCCCGGCATCATCATCGGGCGCAAAGGGGCGAGTGTCGCGCAATTGCGTAAAGATTTGGAAGAACTGACCAAACAAAAAATCAAACTCGAAGTGATCGAAGTCACGCGTCCGGAAATTGACGCGCGGCTGGTTGCCGAAAGCATTTGTCAGCAAATCGAAAAGCGCATCTCGCACAAGCGCGCGATGAAACAAGCCATTTTGCGCGCAATGCGCGCCGGCGCACAAGGAATCAAGATCACTGCCGGTGGTCGTCTGGCTGGTGCCGAAATGGCGCGCCGCGAAATGGTCAAGGAAGGACGCATCCCCTTGAACACCTTGCGCGCCGATATTGATTACGCGCGCCACGAGGCGTTGACGACCTATGGCAAAATCGGCATCAAGGTCTGGATTTACAAAGGGGACGTGATGCCCGAACAGCGTCAAGCCGAGATTGCACAACAAGTTCAACTAGCGGCGGCATCCGCTGAAACAGCGGCAGGAGAAAGTTAAGATGTTGATGCCTAAACGAGTCAAATATCGCAAACAGCATCGCGGTCGGATGAAAGGCAAAGAGACGCGTGGGGTCACACTCGATTTTGGCGACTATGGCTTGCAGGCACTCGAACCGTGCTGGCTGACCAGTCGGCAAATCGAAGCCGCGCGCCGCGCCGTCGTGCGCTTTGTCAAACGCGGCGGCAAATTGTGGATTCGCGTCTTTCCCGATCATTCCGTCACCGTCAAAGGCGCCGAGACCCGTATGGGTGGCGGCAAGGGCGCACCCGATCACTGGGTCGCCGTCGTCAAGCCGGGGCGCATCCTGTTTGAAATCAGCGGGGTGAAAGAAGAAACTGCGCGCGAGGCAATGCGCCTTGCGTCGCACAAATTGCCGATCAAGACACAGTTCATTTCTAAAGTGGAGTCGGCGGCATGAATGCGAGTCAATTGAGAACGTTGGACAATGCCGCGTTGCAAAAGCAGTTGGACGATTTGTATCAAGAACTCTTCAATTTGCGTTTTCAACGCGCGGCAAAACAACTCAAGAATTTGAATCGCCTGACAGAAGTCAAGCGCGATATCGCGCGCATCAAAACGATTCTGCGCGAACGTCAACTGGCGCAAGAGAGGGTAGCCCAATGAACGCCAAACGCAAAGTGATGCAAGGTCGCGTGGTCAGCGACAAGATGCAAAAGACCGTCGTCGTCGAAGTCGAATCGTTGTACACGCATCCTCTCTACGGCAAAGTGGTGCGCCGCGTGCGCCGCTTTATGGCACATAACGACGTACCCGTCGTCGCCCAACGTGGCGATCTGGTCAAGATCGTTGAAGCACGCCCATACTCGCGCCACAAACGTTGGCGCGTCAGCGAAATCGTGCAACGCGGCGTGGTCGTCGAGGAGATTCGCGAGAAAGAGTTGGAAGAACTACGCGCCAAAGAAGAAGCCGAGCGCGCGGCGCGTCGCGCGGAAGAGGAACGTCGCGCGGCTGAACGCTTGGCACGACTGGCGGGCGAAGAAGTTACCGAACCCACCGCTGCGGTGGTAGAAACGGAGGCGCAATGATCCAAGCCACCACGCGTCTCGTGGTCGCCGATAACACCGGCGCGCGCGAAATAATGTGTATTCGCGTGATGGGTAGCGGCAACCGCAAGACCGGCGGCGTCGGTGACATTATCATTGCCACCGTCAAAGCCGCGACGCCCAACGGTTCGGTCAAGAAAGGCGAAATCGTCCGCGCCGTTGTCGTGCGCACCGCCAAAGAGTACGGGCGTCCCGATGGCTCGTACATTCGCTTTGACGACAACGCCGCCGTCATCTTGGAAGGCAATTCCAACAATCCCAAAGGGACACGCATTTTCGGTCCCGTGGCGCGCGAATTGCGCGACAAGGGCTTTATGAAAATCGTGTCGCTAGCCCCTGAGGTGTTGTGATGAACAAGATTCGCAAAGGCGATACGGTTCAAGTGATGGCAGGTAACGATCGCAACCGACGCGGCGAAGTACGCCAAGTCTTTCCCAAGCGCGGTCGCGTGATCGTTGCTGGCATCAATCTCATCAAAAAGCACCAACGTCGCACGGGCGATGTGCGAACGCAAGTGGGCATCATTCAACGCGAAGCCCCCATTGCGATCGCTAACGTCGCGTTGGTGTGCAAACAATGTGGCAAACCCACGCGCGTGGGCTTTGCGTTGGAAGGCGATCGCAAAGTGCGCCAGTGCAAGAAATGCGGTCAGATGATTGACTGAGCGTAGGACAAGTTTGAAACTTGTCCTACATTGCGCAACGTGATTGACTAAGGTTTGAGGTAAACTATGGCAAAGGCAGAACAGGCGGCGAAGAAAGAACCCAAAGGCGCCAAAGGCGCGCCGCCCGCAGAAACTAAAGAGGTCAAAGGCGCACCGGGCAAACGCCCCAAGTCGGCAACGCCACCGCGTTTGAAAGAACTTTATCGCAAGCACGTCGTTCCCCGACTGATGAGTGAGTTTGGCTACAAGAACATTATGCAGGTGCCACGTATCGAAAAAGTTGTCGTCAACATCGGTGTCGGCGAAGCCGTTGGCAATGCCAAAGCACTCGATAGCGCGGTGCGTGATTTGACGGTGATCACCGGGCAAAAGCCACTTGTGCGCAAAGCCAAAAAATCCATTTCGACGTTCAAACTGCGCGAAGGGATGCCAATCGGTGTCAAGGCAACTTTGCGCGGCGATACGATGTACTATTTTCTCGATCGCCTGATGAACATCGCGCTGCCGCGCACACGCGATTTTCGCGGCGTCCCACGCGACGCCTTCGATGGTCGCGGCAACTATACGTTGGGCTTGCGCGAACAATTGATCTTCCCCGAAGTGGACTATGACACCATTGACAAGATTCGGGGAATGGAAGTGAGCATCGTCACGACCGCAAAAACAGACGAAGAAGGACGGCGACTCTTGCAATTGCTGGGGATGCCGTTTCGGGCACAGTAAAGCATAAGGAGGACTGGGTGGCTAAGAAATCAATGATCTATCGCGAATTTCGGCGCAAGTATCCCACGCGCGTTCGCAACCGTTGCAAGTTGTGCGGACGACCGCGCGGTTATATGCGGCGTTTCAAACTGTGCCGAATCTGTTTCCGTCGCCAAGCACTCGAAGGACACATTCCCGGCATTGTCAAAGCCAGTTGGTAAACGCCCAGTGATTCAATCTCCACTTGTAGTCAAGGAGCAGGGACTAATGGTAAACGATCCCATCGCCGATATGCTTGCCCGCTTGCGCAATGCGGCTGAGGTTCGACATACGCAGGTGTTGATGCCTGCTTCTAAATTGCGCGTGGCAGTCGCCAAAATTCTCAAAGACGAAGGATTCATCGAAAAACTCGAAGTGACCAAAGACAAACCGCAACCCCAGTTGCGGGTATGGTTACGTTACGATGACAAGAAACGCCCGGTGTTGACCGGGGTCAAACGCGTTTCCAAGCCCGGTCGTCGCGTCTATGCCAGCAAGTCCGAAATTCCTTGGGTGCGGCATGGTCTTGGCATCGCCATCGTCTCGACGACGCGCGGCGTGATGACCGGCGCGCGCGCCAAGCGTATGGGACTGGGCGGCGAAATCTTGTGCTATGTGTGGTAGTCACCGCTTGGTGATATGCCACGCTGGCAACGTGTGACTTGGAGGATGTATGTCGCGTATCGGAAAAAAGCCCGTGCCTATTCCCGCAGGCGTCAAAGTGAATATCGAAGGTTCCAAGGTCACGATTCAGGGACCCAAAGGAACGCTGACACAAACTTTCGATCCAAATATGCAGATTCAGGTGAAGGATGGTCAGATCACGGTCACCGCGCCCGATGCGCCCGGCTATTCGGCGCTGCACGGTTTGACGCGCGCGCTTATCAACAATATGGTCATCGGCGTCACCGAAGGGTACAAACGCACGCTCGAAGTGGAAGGTGTGGGGTATCGCGCGGAATTG
>JAOACU010000172.1 GCA_026417715.1 Anaerolineae bacterium
CCCGCCGGTCTCTTGCTCGATGCCGCGCTACAATCGGTTGGCGCGACGGTAGTGCCGAGCGGCGTGGGCAACACCGAACTCCAAATCAAGATGATGCTCGATTTGCGCGTGACGGGTTATGCTGGCACTCCCAGTTTCCTGATGACGATCATCAAAAAAGCGGAAGAGATGGGACTCGATTTTAAGAAAATGTTTGCTTTGACGCGCACGCTCTTCACCGCCGAACCGTATCCGCCTTCACTGCGCGCCGAGTTTCACGGCAAGTACGGTTTGAAAACGCTGAACGCGTACGCTACTGCCGAACTCGGTTTTCTCGCGTACGATTGCGACGCGCAACAAGGTCTGCATTTTGCCGATGGCGTGGTGATTCAGGTGTGCGATCCTTCCACTGGCTTGCACGTCAAGCCCGGCGAAGCAGGTCAAGTAGTGGTCACAACCTTCAACGAAACCTATCCCACGATTCGCTTGGGCACCGGCGATTTGGCGATCTATCTCGATGCGCCGTGCGCGTGTGGACGCACATCGCCACGCGTAATGCTCGTCGGTCGTGTGGGCGATGCGGTCAAAGTGCGTGGAATGTTTGTGCATCCCAACCAACTCAAAGCGGCAATGGCAAAATTCCCGGCGATTGCGCGCGTCCAAGCCATCGTGACGCGTCCCGACAATGTGCGCGATCATCTCACACTCAAAGTCGAACTCGCGCAAGCCGAGGTAGATCGAGAAAAATTGAGTCAGGAATTTGCGGAAGCCGTACGGGGCTTGATTCGCGTCAGTGTGGATCAAATCGAATTCGTATCCACCCTCGCGCCCGATGCCAAGATGATCGTAGATGAAAGAAAGTGGGAATAGGAAACTGACTGCCGCATAGGGGCTTGACACCGCGCGGTCATTGTGCTATGCTCCGCAGCGTGCGTTTGGAAAATTCAAAACGCCGAACGGAGTTTAGCATCAATGCGTAAAGAACGTGTAACTGAAAACATCTATGTTTTCACCAGTGAAGCATACGCGCAGGCAAACGCAGGTGCAATTGTTACGAGCGAAGGTACTGTGGTCATTGACACCTTGCCTTTTCCGCGCGAAACGCGCGAAATGTTGGAATTTTTGCGCGCCGAAAGCCCGCGCGGCATCCGTTATGTAATCAACACGCATCATCACGCCGATCACGTGTACGGCAACTTTCTCTTCGAGGAGGCCGACATCATCGCGAGCGAACGTTGTCGCGAACTGTTGCGCAAGTCGGGTGAAAAGAATCTTGCCGAAGCCAAACAACAAAATCCCGAACTTCTCGCCGAAGTCAAACTACGTTTGCCCAACATCACTTTTCCCGACAAAATGACGATTCACCTCGGCGACAAGGTGATGCGCCTGCTTCCTCTGCCGGGGCACACGCTCGATGGTATCGGCGTTTACATCGAAGGGGACAAGATTCTGTTTGCGGGCGATGCGGTGATGCCACTGCCGTACATCTTTTGGGGTGACCGCACGACATTGCAAGACACGTTACGCGCCATCAAAGAGATGAATCTCGAACACATCGTGCAGGGTCACGGCGAAGTCTTGCTCAAAGGCGAATTGGATGAAACGCTCGATGCGGGTATCGCCTACCTCGATCGCATCTACGAAAAAGTCAAAGCCAAACTGGCGACGCGTACATCGAAAGAACGTTTGCTCAATGAAATCACCATCGAGTCGTGTGGCTTTTCTCCGATTGCCCTCGATGGCTTGGTCAAACAATTGCATCGTAGCAACTTGTTGCGCGTGTATCAAACATTGACGGCTAAGACGCGCTAGTCTTGACAAAGGACGAAGGGCGAAAGACGAAAGACATTGGTCATTCGTCTTTCGTCCTTCGTCTTTTTAGGAGTGAACGATGAAACGCATCATCATTCTGACCACTGGTGGCACAATCGCAATGACACACACCGATACGGCAGGCGGCGCAGTGCCGATGCTTGATGGCGCCGATTTTCTGCAAGCCATCCCGCCCGACCTTGCCGACGTGCGCGTCGAAGAATTTTGTAATTTGCCCAGCGCGCATTTCACGCTCGATCATTTGTGGAACTTGGCGCGCCGCGTTGCCGCACTGGTGGCGCGCGACGATGTGGACGGCGTGGTGATCACGCACGGCACCGACACGCTCGAAGAATCGGCGTATTTGTGTGACCTCACGATTGACACGCGCAAGCCGATTGTTTTCACCGGTGCAATGCGCGTCGCGTCCGATGCGGGATACGACGGCATCGCCAATCTCATCGCCGCGATCCGCGTTGCCGCGTGCGACGATGCGCGCAACAAAGGTGTGCTCGTCGTCTTCAACGACGAAATTCACGCCGCGCGCGACGTGACCAAAACACACACTACCGCACTCGAAACATTCCTTTCGCCTGAATGGGGACCACTTGGACGCGTGTACGCGGATCGCATCATCTTTGCGCGCCAGCCGACGAGTCGCGAATTTATCCCTACAACGCGCCTCGAACCGAATGTGCATCTCCTCAAAATTGCGGTGGGAATGAGCGAAGGGTTGTTGGAGTACCTCGTGGATGTTGTCGGCGCGCGCGGCGTAGTGTTAGAGACACTCGGCGGAGGACGCGTACCGCCCTGGTGGTTACCGACAATCGAACGCGCCATCAAAAACGGTACGACCATCGTCATCACGTCGCGCGCTGGTGCAGGACGAACAGTGGATCGTTACGGTTACGCTGGCGCGTATCGCGATCTCGCGCGCCTTGGTTGTCGTTTCGCCGATGGGTTGAACGGACCAAAGGCACGCGTGCGGTTGATGGTCACACTGGGAGCAGGTGTGGAATTTTGAGCGCCACGCGTTGATTGGTATCGAAATCTCCACATTCGTTTACAGTCGGCGGTCTACGGTCGGCAGTCGGCAAAAGTCTGCATTTGACAAACTCACCTAAACCGAATATATTCATCGAGCATTTATTAACCGATCGGTTAATAACCAATAGTGCTAGTGGTCATTCTGAGCGACCGAAGGGAGCGAAGAATCTCTCAACCCACTTTGCGAGACGCTTCGCGGAGTTTACCCTGACGCAGGAAGGGCTCAGCGTGACAAATCGAACCACACCCGAGGTAACTTTGACAAAGCCCTAGAGCCAAACTGCCAACAAGCCAAAGTTTTTTCATTCGTCATTCGTCTTTCGTCCTTTGGCTCATTGGTGCATTGGCTCATTGGCTCATTTTCTTCTAGAACAAGCCCACCACCTTGCCCGTCTTCAAATCCAAGTCCACGTCGTAGAACGCGGGACGTGTGGGCAAGCCGGGCATTGTGCGCATCGCGCCGCAGAGCGGATAGAGGAACCCTGCACCAACCGACGCGCGAATATCGCGCACGGGCAATCGCCAACCGGTGGGACGCCCTTTGAGATTCGGATCGTGCGAGAGCGAGAGGTGTGTCTTTGCCATATTGATCGGCAACTTGTCGTAGCCCAACTTGGTAAAGAGTTCGATCTTGCGCTCTGCTTCGGGCGAGTAATCTACGCCGTCCGCGCCGTACACTTTGGTTGCAATCGTTTCGATCTTTTTCTTGATGGGCCAGTCGAGTGGGTAGAGGAATTCAAAGTGACTGGTTTGCTTGCACGCGTCCATCACGGCTTCAGCGAGTTCAACCGCGCCCTTGCCGCCGTTCATCCAGTGCGTACACGGCACGGCGACCGAGCCGGCTTCTTCGACCAAGCGTTTGACGAGCGCGACTTCGGCTTTGGTATCGTACTTGAACGAGTTGATGGCAACGACCACAGGCAAGCCGAACAGTTTCGCGTTCTCGATGTGCTTGAGCAAGTTGCCGATACCTTTTTCGAGCAAGCCCAAGTTTTCTTCCGTGTACGCTTTGTCGAGTGGACGCCCTGCCACGACGCGCGGACCGCCACCGTGCATCTTGAGCGCGCGAATCGTCGCGACGATGACGACGCAGTTGGGAATCAAGCCCGAATAGCGGCACTTGATGTTCATAAATTTTTCCATCCCAATATCTGCGCCAAAGCCCGATTCGGTGACGGTGTAATCGGCAAGTTTGACCGCGATTTGATCGGCAACAATCGAGTTGTTGCCGTGCGCGATGTTGGCAAAGGGTCCGGCGTGGACAAACGCGGGCGTGCCCTCCAGCGTTTGCATCAAGGTTGGCATAATCGCGTCTTTGAGCAAGACGGTCATTGCACCGGCGACACCCAAATCCTCCGCCGTGATCGGCTCGCCGTTCTTGTTCGTGCCAATGACGACGCGGCTCAAGCGTTCGCGCAAATCTTCGATGCCGGTCGTGAGTGCGAGAATCGCCATCACTTCGGAGGCAACCGAAATGTCAAAGCCGGTGAAACGCTCTAGCCCCTTGCCTTTTTCTTCGTCGCCCAAGTTGATTTGAATGCGGCGCAAGTGGCGGTCGTTGATGTCCACCACGCGTTGCCATTGAATCGAATTTGGATCAATGTCCAGACGAAAGAGACGGCGTTTTTCTTCAGGAGTCAATTCTTCAAACTTTTTGTTGGGATTGATACCCAACTTTGCCATCCGGCGACGAATCGTGGGGGCGATGTAACCATCGGGGCAGAGGGCTTGCGCGAGTTTTTCGTCGTCGGGTTGCTCGTGCTCGTGCAAAATGCGCGAGTCAATCGCTGCCGCGAGGAGATTGTTCGCGGCGGCAACCGCGTGAATGTCGCCGGTGAGGTGGAGGTTAAAGTCCTCCATCGGCACGACTTGCGAGTAACCACCACCTGCCGCGCCACCCTTGATACCAAAGGTGGGACCCATCGAGGGTTGACGAATGCAGGTCATCACCTTTTGTTTCAGATGTGCGCCCAGTGCTTGCGAGAGACCGATGGTGGTCGTGGTCTTGCCCTCACCGAGGGGAGTGGGGGTGATAGCGGTCACGTCAACGTACTTGCCGTTCTTGCGGCGTTTGAGGCGGTCGCGCACTTCGAGGTGGACTTTGGCTTTGTACTGCCCAAAGAGTTCCAGTTCCTTCTCTTTCAAACCGATTTCTTCCGCGACCTGAAGAATCGGTTTCAACTTGCACGCTTGCGCAATTTCGATGTCGCTGGGTACAGGGTGTTTGATCTTGATTGGCATCGTTGGCTCCTCCTTCTGTTTGATGCTTCATTGCATATTCTTTTGGAGAAAACAAAATCTCCA
Organism: Anaerolineae bacterium; assembly: GCA_026417715.1. GTDB lineage: Bacteria > Chloroflexota > Anaerolineae > UBA4142 > UBA4142 > VGOB01. Next base: position 5,143 of record JAOACU010000172.1, read on the forward strand.
TTGTTACTGTAGCAAAGCGTGGTCAAAATCTAGTCAAAACACAGTTTAACCTGAGTACGATTCCTTGTCAAACGCGCCGCTGGCGCGCCGGGTTTTTCAACCCAACGCGCCAGCGGACGCCAGGACAGGTGCGTAATCGGTTACGGCAAGGTCGCGCGTGTCACTTGCGCAAGTCTGCCAAGCGTTCCTCGACGGCTTGCACCTCGGCTTTCAGGTCTGCCAGATACCTTTCGAGTTCGGCAATCTCTTCGGCTTTGGTGCGATACCGCCGGCGAAAACGCGTGTGACATTCGCAATCGCAACAACACTCGCAACAGCAGTTGCAATCACACTCGCCGCAAGCGCAACCGCAATCACATCCGCTTCCGCAGCCACAGGTCGCGCGACCGTGTCCCCCTCGATGTCTCATCTTTGCCTCCTCTCGTTTTTGATCCACGAAGGACACGAAGAGCACGAAGAAAAATTCTTTCGTGTTCCTTCGTGTGCCCTTCGTGGATCAAACTATCTCACTAGTTTGGCGTTCACTTTGATTTCAACACTCGCGAGGGCTTTGGAGACAGGACAACCTTTTTTCGACACATCCACCAGTTCGAGAAATTTGGCTTCATCTACATTTGGCACGGTAGCCGTCGTATCGAGTTCGATGAGGTTGATAGTGGGTCCATCGCCCAGATGCACGCGCGCGGTGGTTTCGATGCGTTGGGGTGGAAAACCGGCTTTGGTGAGTTGCGCAGCGAGGAACATCGAAAAACAGCCGGCGTGCGCCGCGCCCAAAAGTTCTTCGGGGTTAGTGCCTTGCGCGCTTTCAAAACGTGAGGCGAAGGTGAACGGTCCCTCGAACATTCCGCTACCAAGTTTCATCGTTCCCGAACCTTCGCGCAGGGTGCCGTTCCAGACAGCGTGAGCGTTTCGGATGGGCATAGTCTTCTCCTTTCGACAAGTTTGCCTCATCTTAAAAATCTTGGTGCGGTCTGTCAAGAGGTTGAACGCGTTTCTAGCAAATTCTTAGCAAACGGATAGTGGTAAAAGTAATGCTGAGGGTGTCATTCTGAGCGAAGCGAAGAATCTCTCAAAGGACTTGGCGAGACGCTTCGCTGCGCT
>JAOACU010000173.1 GCA_026417715.1 Anaerolineae bacterium
AGATGTGTATAAGAGACAGTCTGCACGCACTCTTACGACGCCCCTCGGCAACGCGGCATAACGAACCGCTGACGTATGCCGATCTGTATCTCGATCCGCTGACACGCGAAACGCGTCGAGGTGCACGCGCGTTTGAATTGACAGCGAAGGAATTTGACCTGTTGTACTATTTGATGCGGTATCCGCGCCGCGTACTGCATCGCGAAGAGATTTTGCAAAATGTGTGGGGATACGACTTTGAAGGGGAAGATAATGTGCTCGAAGTGTACATTGGCTATTTGCGTCGTAAGACAGAAGCCGGGGGCGAACCGCGTCTCATTCAAACAGTGCGCGGCGTAGGATACGTCTTACGGGAAGAAGAGTGAATATCGCGCGGGGAAGCGATGTCTATTCGTTTGCGTTTGACTCTCCTCTACACCAGCATTGTGGCTTTGACCATCGTCACCTTCAGTATCGTGCTCTACACCTTCCAGAGTCAAGCCACTCTGGAAACCACCAAAGCATCCTTGCTTCGTCAAGGACGCGACTATGCCAATATGGCACGGCGAATGCCACCGCCGCGTCACGAAGTAATGCCACCGATGCTTGCGAACGTGCCCGGACGTTGGACTCAAGTTCGCAGTCTCGATGGCACAGTGATTCGTCGCAGTGCAGATTTGAGCGATACCACTTTGCCGCTGAGTGATGCTGGTTGGCGGGCGGTACAAAGCGGTGCACCTTGGTTTGAGACTGCGATTGTAGACGATGAGCCGCTCCTCATCTACAGTCAACTCGTCGGCGCGTCCGAACGCACGGCAGAGATTGTGCAAATCGCCGCGCCGATTAGCGAACGCGAAAACGCCCTAGCCATCTTGCGTATGCTCTTGATTGCTGGCGACACTCTCATCCTGCTCGCCGCGTTTGCGATCGGTTGGACACTAGCAGGCGCGGCACTCGAACCGATCCATCGCATCACGCAAACCGCGCAATCCATCGGCGCCGCGCGCGATTTTCGGCAACGAATCGTGCATCGCGGTCCCAACGATGAAATCGGACAACTCGCGGCGATGTTGAACACAATGCTCGGCGAACTCGAATCGGCGTATCGCCAAGTACAACAAGCCCTAGAGGTGCAAAAGCGTTTCGTAGCCGATGCGTCACACGAATTGCGTACGCCGCTCACGACGATTCGTGGCAACATCGAATTGCTCCGCAACGATGTGCCACTCGATCCCTCCGAACGCGCCGAAGTGCTGGCGGATACCAAAGCCGAAGTGGAACGTTTGATTCGACTCGTCAATCAACTTCTCTGGCTCGCGCGTGCAGACGCCGCGCGTTCCTTATCGCGTGAGAGCGTAGCCCTTCAACCCCTCATCGAACAAGTATGTCGGCAAACGAAACTGTTGGCGCCGCAACGCACTATTTTGACCGAGGGAATCCACGCTGTCTCCGTGTGGGCAGATCGCGATGCCCTCAAGCAAGTGTTGCTCATCTTGCTCGACAATGCGCGCGTGCATACTCCTGCACGCGCCACGATTCGCGTGACCACGACTCTCGAACCACAGCACGTCGCTATCATCGTCCAAGATACCGGTCCAGGCATCCCCGCTGATGTGTTGCCACACGTCTTTGAACGCTTTTATCGCGGCGATCCCGCACGACACGCCGGCGGTGCCGGCTTGGGCTTAGCCATTGCCAAAGAACTGATCGAAGCGCAGGGAGGAACGATCAGCGTGCAAAGTACGGTTGGGCAAGGTAGTGCGTTTACCATCACACTCCCGCGCGCTTTTGCCACGTCGTCGGAATAACCCCCTTACGTAACTCTGACCTCCTGATGACCAATTTTTGACCTGACGCGCGTAAACTATATTCAAAAAATTGAATGCAGTAGAATCTATGAACGCCTATCGTGTCTCTGCGCGCATTCTCAAAGTCCTTGCCCATCCCACGCGCGTACGGTTGCTTTACGCGCTACGTGATAGCGAAGAGTGTGTGTGTCACCTCACTGCGCTGTTGCGTCAGCGCCAAGCATACGTTTCGCAACAATTGATGTTTTTGCGGCGTGCGGGCTTGCTGATCGAGCGCAAGGATGGTTTGCGCGTGTACTATCGCGTCAAAGATGCGCGCGTGTTCGATGTGCTGGACGCGGCAAACGCGCTCGCGGGTATCACACGCGCGCCCAGCGAGCGGAAAAAGATCGTAGCGTGTCCTTGTCCCAAATGTGTGCGCGCGCGAAATGACGCGAAAGAACGCGAAAAGACGCGAAAGGCATTGAGTCGGTAAACACGCGGCGGTCAGCGGTCAGCGGTCGGCGGTCGAATTTATCGGCGGTCGGCGGTCAAATTCAAGGAGGTCGAAATGTTACACATCAAAGTTCTGGGCGCGGGTTGTGCGAATTGCCACAAGGTCGAAGAATTGGCAAAGCAAGCGGTCGCGCAATTGAGTATCGAAGCAAAAGTGGAGTTGGTGACAGACGTACAAGAGATGTTGCGTTACGGCGTGATGAGTACGCCCGCCATCGTCATCAACGACAAGGTCGTTTCGACGGGACGTGTGCCCGCGCTCTCGCAGATTGTGACGATGATTACAGACGCGCTTTAGCAATCAGCGGTCAGCAATCAGTGGCGGTCGGCGGCTTGCCCTGAGTGCAAGCGAAGGGTCCTCGGTCGTCCGTCGGCAGTCGTGAAGGAGCGCGATGCTCGTACGAAATTATCATCTCGAAGTGTTTGCACCACCGTGCAACCCAGGCGCGGAGCGGTGGTGTGCGCGCGCCGCACTCGATAATGACATCGGCGATGTGTTGCCGTACCTCAACGCGGTGATTCGTAACGCCATCTACAATCACGCCGCGCGCGTATTAACATGGCGAATGGGTGGACATACGATTGCGGTGCGCCCGCGCGAAATTGCCATCAGCAACTTGGTGGACAAGGACGCAGCGGAGACGGAGATGCAGCGCGTCGTCGGGCTGATCAATCGCACGTGGGAACATTGCGCGGAGATTACGCCCAGCACAGAAACGCGCCAGCGGCTCAAGCCGATGGAGGTGTACAAACTGTTGCCTGCAACGAATTGCACGGTGTGCGGTCAACCCACATGTTTCACCTTCGCGCTCAAACTCATCGCGGGTGAGGTAGAGTTGGAACAGTGCGCGCCGTTGTTCACCGAGGCGCATCGCGTCAAGCGCGACAAGTTGAACGCAATGTTGGAAGCCGCGTTGTAAACAAATCTTAGGAGGAAGAATGTCAGCAGTACAATCACCTGTCCGCAAACTATCCACGTTGGATCGTTTGCTGACGCTGTGGATTTTCTTGGCGATGGCAGTAGGCATCGGCATCGGTTACTGGTTTCCTGCCGTGACCGCGTGGATCGCGGGAATGTCGGTGGGCGCCACTTCGATTCCGATTGCCATCGGTTTAATCTCGATGATGTATCCACCACTTGCCAAGGTCAAGTACGAAGAGATGGGGCGCGTTTTTCGCAAGCCGAAACTGCTCGCGTTCTCACTGTTTCTCAATTGGATCGCCGGACCAATCGTGATGTTTGTGTTGGCGATTCTGTTCTTGCGCGATTATCCCGAATATATGATCGGTGTGATTTTGGTTGGCTTGGCGCGCTGTATCGCGATGGTCATCGTGTGGAACGAATTGGCAGAAGGGGATCGTGAACTCGCAGTGGGGCTGGTCGCGTTCAACGCGGTGTTCCAAGTGTTGTTCTACGCGGTGTACATCTGGATTTTCATCACCTTTGCCTTGTCGCAACTCGGACTTGTGCCAGGTGTCAATGCCAACATCTCGATTGTGGATGCCGCGCAAACCGTGTTCATCTATCTGGGCATTCCGTTCTTGGCAGGCGTCATCACGCGTTTTTCACTCCTCGCCTGGAAAGGCAAGACGTGGTTCGAGGAGGTATTCGCACCGCGTATCAGCCCGATTACGCTGATCGCGCTACTTTTCACCATCGTCGTGATGTTCTCACTCAAGGGTGAGTACATCGTGCAGTTGCCGCTGCATGTGGTACGCGTAGCCATTCCACTCCTCGTTTACTTTTTGCTGATGTGGTTTGCCGCCTTTTTCATCACGCGGCGAATGAATGCGACATACGCCGAGACAACAGCGGTTTCGTTCACGGCGGCAAGTAACGATTTTGAATTGGCAATTGCGGTTGCCGTCGCGATTTTTGGTATTCATTCCGGACAAGCGTTCGCCACTGTGATCGGTCCCCTACTCGAAGTGCCGGTGCTGATCCTGCTGGTCAACGTGGCGTTGCGCTTCAAACGTTTGTGGCTTGTGCCTGCCACGGTTGCTGGTAAACGGTAATTAGACATCGCCTCAACGAATGGGGGGATCAAAAAGTAATGCTGAGGATGTCATTCTGAGGCGCGCTTTACGCGGTGCTGAGC
>JAOACU010000174.1 GCA_026417715.1 Anaerolineae bacterium
CAAAATCGTGAACTTGCGCATACCGATACGCTGCCCCACGATTGCCGCAAGCGCATCGCCCCACACCATCGACATCAAACTAGCCACGAGGAGCGCGGGCTGTGACCACAGGAGCGGAATCAGAATCGCAAACGAAATCGGAAAATAGACTGTGCCCAGTTGTCCGCGCGCGCCGGTCTCCATCGCGGCAAAAATTTGTCGGCGATACGAAACATAGTTGACGACGATGAACACCAGCGGTGGGATGATAGCAAATTGCCACGACTGAAACAATAGCACCAACGGAAATGCAATCATCCCTACGGCGATATGCACGAACTTGCGCGTCACATCCACCGATACGCGCGCGGCGCGTCGCAAAATTTCGCTCACACCCAACACGAGCGCGACGTAGAGAAACGCGATGACAAGTGCAAGAGAATCTGAAATCGTAGGCAACTCCTAGATGTTCTTGGTCGCTGGTCTGTCGTCTGGCAAGAGCAAGGCAAGCGCGGCGGCAAGCACGGGCAACGCCGCGTTGAGATGCATCATCGGCAACAAGCCCACGTGATCGGCAATCACTCCACTGATCGCGACACCAATCGCGCCAGCAATGAACGTGAATCCCAAGACAATGCCCGACATCAACCCCAAGCCGCGCGGCACGAGTGACTGTGCCATCACTAGCGTTACTGGTGTTGACGCGCCCATCGTCAAGCCCAATAGCGTGCTAATCGCGTAAACCGATTCGCTGTTTGCATTCAGCAATAACCATAATGCCGGTCCACAAAGCATCGTTGTCGCGATCAGTACCCGACGCCGTCCGATTTTGTCGGATAGTGTGCCGCCCACCAGTCCGCCAATCGCTAACGGCATCAAGATACTGAAGAGCACATTGCCGGCTTCGGCGGTCGAATAACCAAACTCACGAAACACCTGGGGCACGTAGGTTGAAACTGCCGAGTGCAACCACGAGCGCAAGAACATCACAATCATCAAGACGATAATCACACTGATTGCCGCGCGTTTGACTGACGAGATGTTGGACGTGGCGCGTTCTTGGATCGTCGGTGGGCGTTGTGCCAATGCCCAGTACACAATCGCCGCTTGCAACAATCCCACCATCGCTAGTGTCTCGGGCATATGATCGCCAGTCAACGAAAAAATTGCCGTGTTCAACAACGGACCGAAGGCATAGCCGGTGTTTCCGCCTAGCATAAACACCGAGGCGGCGGCACCTCGCTGCGCGTTCGGCGCGTATGTGGCAAGCGTCGCGCCTTGGGGATGAAATGCCGCTGACCCTAGCCCCGCAATGACGGCTAGTCCGATTAGAATCGTGAAAATATCTACAAAACGCATCACCCCGACGGTGGTAGCGATTGCCGCAACACCCAGCACAGCCATTGGACGCGCGCCGCGTTTATCCCCCAGCCAGCCAAACAGCGGTTGACTCACTGACGCCGCGATGCTATAGGTCATCGCCGCAAAACCCACTTGCGCGTACGTCAAACCGAGTTGTGGTGTGAGCGCAGCCAAAATAAGCGGCAGCATCCCTGAATACATATCCACGCTAAAGTGTCCAAACGTTGCCGCCAAGAGATAACGATTTTTGAGTAGCGACATCTTTGCTCCTTGCAAAAAGAGAGTAGGACAAGTTGTGCCCACTTGTCCCACCGCGTTTGCAGTATAATCCAAGCCCACGCTAGCGTCAAATGTAAAACACTCTTGAGTAGAAGAGGGTGACGGGTTGATTTAGCCCTCACAGGTCTCCAAGACCTGTGAGGGCTAAACTCTTTCTACCCAAGAGCGATGCAAAAAATCATTGACACAATTTACGCCGATTGTGGTATAATGGTTACACCTGTTACTCGAACGAGACCAACGCGCTTGTGTGGATCGAATCCAAAGGATGAAGGTATGCCAAACAAGAAAACACCCTCGCAAACCAAAAAGAAATCACCCAAGACTGTCGCCAAGCAGAAACAAGTTGCACCCAAGAAGAAAACTGCTGCGCGCACGACGCGCGCGCGACAATCGCAACGCACCAGCGGATACTCGGCAGAGTATCTTGATTATCTCAAACGGTACAAAATGGCGGGCGGAGACCGACCGCTCCTCAGTCCCAAGGAATTTGATCGGTTGGATGATGAATTGCTGGACTTGCTCGCGCTCGATCTCGAAGTAGGTTTGGATGATGAGCAAGTCGTCCGCTTGCAAGAACTCGAGTACCTGCTCCTCGAATCGGAACAATGACGTACCACGTCCTCTTTGTCTGCACGGGCAATGTGTGTCGTTCACCGATGGCGGCGGCACTGTTCAACGCGCGTGCGCGTCGTTGTGGCGAAGATCATCTCTACTATGCCTCGTCCGCCGGCACCTGGGCATTGGAGGATGCGCCGGCTTCGACGAATGCGATAGCGGTGATGTCGCAGCGCGGCATTGATCTGCGAACGCATCGCGGTCAAACCGTCACGCGCGCGATGCTCGATCAAGCCGATGTGATTATCGTGATGACCACGAGCCATCGTGACGCGCTCGTCTCCGAATTTCCGCGCGTGCGCGCCAAGATTCATTTGATGAGCGAACTTGTGAATCAGACGTACGATATTGCCGACCCCTATGGTGGCACGTTGGATGAGTACGAAGATTGTGCGCATCATCTCGAAACACTGATTGACACTGGCTACGAAAAAATCAAAGCGTGGATCCACTCAGTCGCTCACTCCAGTCAATTCCCCAACAGTTGAAGACGGCGTTACGCCAATCGCTCCAAGATCGTCGCTTGTATGTGCGTTTGCAATTTGGTAGCGCGCTGGGTCTAGGCGTGGGGCTGATCCTTGCAGTCGCCCTGATCTCTGATGTGTTCAGCACCAGTTCAACGCGTCTGGGCGATTTGCTCTACCAAGCCCCAGCGGCGACACGTCACGTGGTCATCGTGGCGATTGACGATGAGAGTTTGAAAGAGATCGGTCCCTTGCCTTGGTCGCGTGCCACACTGGGCGCGTTGATAGATGCGATTGTCGCCGCATCCCCGCGTGTGCTCGCGCTCGATTTTGTTTTACCTGAATCAACCCCCGAGGATGATGGACTGGCGCGTGCACTCGAACGCGCGCCCACAGTCGTTCAACCAGTTATTGGTGTCGAAACCACGCGCTATTTGTCTGATGCGCGCACCTTGCCGCGTTTTGATTTTGTGCTTGCCCCGACGCCGATGCTACGCACTCGCAACACGCGCCTTGCGCACGCCACGATCTTTCCCGATAGTGATGGTGTCGTGCGTCACATTCCTCTCATCATCGAGTCGAATGGCGTGCGTTATCCGACTCTGGGACTCGCCGCGCTGGCGATGTATCAACAACGCGCGCTCGATGTGCGTCTCGAGGAGCGCGCCGTCGTTTGGGACGCGCAACGCATCCCCACCGATTCATACGGGCAGATGAAAATCATTTTCGCCAATCCCACCACGCGCGTAATCGTCTCTGCGGCGGCTCTTTTACGCGGGCGCGCCAACACCGCCGCATTGCGCGATAGCATCGTCTTGATTGGAGTAACCTCAAGTCGCGCGCACAACTATATCACGCCGGCGTGGTCGGCGCGACGATTGGCATCGGTGGAGGTGCACGCGTGCGTCATCGAAACGATCTGGCGCAAGCATTTCTTGACGCCTCAAGATCGCCTGACCGAAATCGTAATGATTTTTTTGATGGCGATTCTGGCTGGGGCGACGGTGTTGCATTTTCGATTGCTTTCCGCGTTGGCGCTCACAATCATCTATTTTTTGCTTTACCTTGGCTATGCGTTCGCGCTCTTCAGTCGCGGCACTTTGGTTCAACCGTTTTATCCTCTCCTGGCACTCGTATTGGTTTTCATCGGCGCGATGATCTTTCGCTACTTTTCGCAAGAACGTCGTCGCGAGGCACTCGTGCATTTGTTTCGTCGTTATGTGGCACCCGAAGCCGTCGAACAAGTGACGCGTGATTTTGATCGCGGCGCATCGCCCTTGAGTGGTGTGCAACGACGTGTCTCGATCTTGTGTATTGATCTGCGCGATGTGAATCATCTAGCCACCACACTCTCGCCCGAGGCATTGTTTCAACTCATCAATCAATATACCACGTTGATCGTTACCCGCATTTTTCAGCGTAATGGTGCGATCGTCCAATGCACAGGTGAACAAATCATCGCGGCGTGGAATCTTTTGTTGCAACAACCTGACCACGCATATCAAGCCCTATTGGCAAGTATCGAAATCAAGGAGGAACTGGCGGCGTTCAATCTGAATCACACTCCGCCACTTGCTTGTCGTTTTGGGATGGGAGTTACTACAGGATACGTTTTGGCAGGACGTCTCAGTTCAGCACCTCACACCGAGTACACCGTCATTGGTGAAATTGTCAGTATTGCCGAACGGTTAGCGGTTCGTCCCGAACGAAGCATTTTCATAGACGAAGCCACCTACGCGCGCGTCGGAGACGAATTCCCGATGCGCGAAGCCAAACCCGTCAAATTGCGTCGTCAAGCCGATTCGTATCGTGTTTGGCAAGTGGTGTTGGCTACAGGTGGAGAAGAGATCGAGGACGACTGGAGCATTGAAAATTAAAACGCCACTGTGTCACAGTGGCGTTTTTCAATCTCCCAGATACGGCTCCCATTCTTGGCACTCGACGAGATAGTGCCCAAAGAGGGCGCGCGGTGTGGGCTTGGGTTCAAACGGTTTGCGGCGCAAGGTCATTCGTGCTTCATTCAAGGTCTTGCCACCTTTTTTCCGATTGCACGCTGGACACGCGCTCACTACATTTTCCCACGTATGCGTACCGCCGCGATGACGCGGGATGACGTGATCAATCGTCAGATGATTCGATTGTACGCCGCAGTACTGACACGTGAAATTATCGCGACGAAAAACGGCACGCCGCGTTAAGGCAACCCGCAGACGCGGATGTCGAACCTGATGGGCTAGCCGAATGACCGAAGGAATCGGAATCTCGGTCGTGGGTGTACGCAGATAGCCACGATTGTTGACGACGATCTCTGCCTTGCCGCTGAGAAGCAGTACCACCGCGCGTTTGATAGGGCACACATTCAGCGGCTCGAAATTTTGATTGAGGACCAGAACGTCGTGGTTCATTGGTTATAGTATAGCACCGCTGTTCTGTTACGTCAAAACGTCGTACCACTTGCTTTCACCGAATTGTATCGAGTTTTCGCCTACGTTAGCCCTCGAATGCAATTCGGGGGCGATGGAGTTACAAAACGTCTGTGACATAAACCTGATCGAATCGTGGAATGATGTGTCGCCAATCGTACTGCGCGACGGCGCGCGCGCGCGCGTTCTGCCCCAGCGCGCGACGGCGCGCGGGATCGCATAATAGCGTGACGATGGCGCGCGCGAAATCGGCGGCAGTGTCCGCAAGGATCACTTCGCGTTCGGGCGTGAGCGCGAGTCCTTCGATGCCGCGTGTCGTCGAAACGATGGCTTGCCCCATTGCCATCGCTTCGAGCACTTTGAGCCGCGTACCACTCCCCATTCGTAGCGGCACGACGTAAATCGCCGCGTCGGCGATGTATGGACGCGTGTCGTCAACCCAACCTGTGACGGTGATGTCGGGTTGTTGCGCGAGCGCGCGAATCGCCGGCGCCGGCTTTTGTCCCACGATGACCAGATGCGCGTGCGGAATCTCCGCGCGCACGCGCGGCAAAATGTCGCGCGCAAACCACAGCATTGCATCCACATTCGGACGAAAATCCATTTTGCCGGTGAACACGAGTGTTGGCTCATCGCGCGCGCGTTCGCGCGGCGTGTAAAATTCCGTGTCCACGCCGTTGGGAATCACCGTGATTTTCGATTGCCGATTGCCGATTGCCGATTGATGACCACCGACCGAAGACCGCTGACCGCCGACCGCTAATCTCCAATCTCTAATCTCCAAAAGTGTTTCGATCGCGCGCGCGTCTGCTTCCGAACAAACAACAATGTGCCGTGCAGCGCAACACATCGCGCGCTCGTAGCGTTCCAACTTTTTCCACTGAATCAACGAGTAGAGCGCGGCGTGCCAACGCGCGGGATGGCGCGCGTCGGCTTGGAAGGCAGTGCGTTGCAAAACATACTCGGCGTTGTGATCGTCAAACACGAGTAGCGAGTGGCGAGGGGTGAGGGGCGAGGGGTGAGTGGCGAGGGGTGAGTGGCGAGGGGCGAGGGGCGAATTGCGAGGGGCGAGTGGCGAATTG
>JAOACU010000175.1 GCA_026417715.1 Anaerolineae bacterium
TCCACTCGCCCACGCGCTTGTTGCGCCAACGATAACCGTACTCTCGCTGAGCGAAGGCGCGCGCGGTTTATCCTCGCGAATGTTGGCGACATTCGCAGCGCGCGCCAGCGCGTTCAACGCGTTCGCGTTCACTTCGAGTGCAAGATATGGAATCGTCGTAAAGCGACGCATAACGCGCACATTGTGCACGGCAAGTTGATTGAGCAACGCGTTCTGCGCTTGCGCGATGCTTGCGCGCTGCGCTTGCGCCGCGCGCACATCTAATCTACCTTCAGGTTTGTATGTTGGCACGCGCACGCCGACGATGACGCGCACGTGTCCTTTCGCTTGCGCCTGCGCGACGAGCGCGCCAAGTTCTCTATTCGATTGCGCCCCTATCGGTGAAGTGGAACCTTGTCCCAGAAAGACAAGTGCGAACAAAACGATGACAAGGGCTTGAAGTGTGCGTACGAGTTTTGAGTCGAACATAGTTGCAGTTTATCGCTATCTAGACGCGTGTCAAGAGGGGGTATTGATAGGACGTACAAAGTTGGTTGTTGGCGATTGCAAATCGCCGCGACAAAAACCCGATCCCGCTTGTGTGGGATTTGAGTTCTTGTCGCGGCGATGGATTCGCTTCGCTCACCACAAGATTTATTCGCCTTGCACTGGCGCGAACTGAATCACTCCGCGCGTGCCATTCACCCACCACGCGGGGTCTTGCGCGCGCTGACGTTCCGCTTCTCCAGCGGCTAGCCCCACAATCACTTCGGATTTGAGCGTACGCAACGCAACCACTGGCGCGGGAAAATGTGCCGCAACTTTTTGGAACGGCGTGGTCGGTTCCCAGTGACAATCCCCTACCAAACGCCGATAGTTGGCATCGCCCTTGCACACGACGAGTGTTGCGCGCGCCAGCATCGCGCGCAAATCGCTGGGCAAATCGTGGAAGAAAAAACCACTCACCCAAAACGGATGATCACTCAGCACCACGCGTCCGTCATTCAACGCGCGCGCCAGTCGTTGTGCAAGGTGACGCAGTGCGGGCGCATCGGCTTTGCCGAACACATCCAACGTCTCACGTACATCTTGAAGTGTCGCATCGGAAACGAACGTGGGTTGGGGCTTGACGTGCATAACGATTTCGGTGGCAAGGTCAGTGCGTAACAAAAAATCCACCAACGCCACATCGAATCCCAGTTCGACACCAGCGTTATCGCACAGCACGTCCACGCGTCCGCGCGCGCGGCGTAGAAATTCCCACACGCGTGCGCGATCATCCACGAGTAACGACGTGTTGGTGGCATCGTCGGTGATGATGCCGCGCATACTCAAATCGGCGCGATTGCCCCACAAACTCGCGCGCACGAGTGCGTGAAAGGCGTGCTCGTTTTCAATGGGCAGGTGTTCGAGTATCGCGTTCACCGCGCGCGGCGCGCGGTCAGGTTGCAATTCCGCGCGTTTGATCGGCGCGTACGGATCGCGGCGATAAAAATCGCCATCCTGAAAATAGCGCGTGGCTTCCAACAGACGCCGATAGAAAAACGCTTCTGCCCAATACCAAGGCAAATCAAGCCAAGTTCGTCCCAGATACGCGCGCGCTTGCGCGTTCCAAAATTCGCGGTCTTCGGCGTCCTCGCGCAACAATTGCAATGTGCCATTGACGATTTCGGCGCGTAGCGCGCGCAACGCGGCAACCATCTCGGCAGGATAAGCGTTGACGGCAATGACCTCGTCAATGATGCGCGGAATGCGCGTCTGGAAGGTTTTTCGCGCAAACGATTCTGGTTCGGAGGTGAGCAAGAGTGGAGGAAGCGTGGGCATGGCTTAAAAGTGTAGGACAAATTTGCGAATTTGTCCTACACTGGATTCATCCTTTGCGTTTGAGTGCGAGGTATGTCCCAACGACGAACGCAAGCAAACCCGCGAGTGTGCCCGCACTTGCCGCAAGGAAGGGCGTGCGTGAGCCATAACCCGGATTGATGGGACGATCGGGACTGTACTTTTCTTGGAGCAGTCTGCCCCAATCGGTTTTGAGCGCGGCTTGGGCGCGCGCCTTGCCGATGAATGGATACCAGTACCAGTTGTGGTAAATGTTCGAGGCGGCAAACGACCAAGGGACAAGCGGTGTACGTAGCAACAAGTGTTCAAAAGGTTTCAAGGGTCCGTGATAGATTTGATGTTGTCCCCACGACGCGAATGTATTTTCGTACGCGCTAAAGTGCCAGTTTTCTTCTGCCGCGTCCACATCGCCAATGAATTTGATCTCGCGCGGATCGCCGACGCCCAAACCGCGTTCGTGCGCGCGGCGGATGAATCGCAAACTCATCGGATCGAGTCCCATAATCTTTGCCGAGGTCGCATCAATCGCGACAGGATCGGAACTCGCGAGGATGACGTTCTTGATGTGCCAACGCATCGCGCGTGGACCAGGACCTTCGCCCGCGATTGTGCCATCCATCACGCAAAAGATGCCAGTGTGAATGTCTTGTTGAATCTGCAAGAGATCAACGAGCGTGTCGTCAATGACGCTGTGCGTCCAGTGGCGTTTTTGATCGAGCAGACCACCAAACGCGTTTTTCATCGCGCCGGTGACGTGTGTGAACACGTGGGTCTTGACAGTCGGCAAATGCAAAACGTTCTTGCCGTAGAGTAGTTTGGGAATACGCACACCATCACGATACACTTGATCGAGGACAAGGAAAGGTTGCTTGGGTTCATAGACCACCCATTCCATTTCGGGGCTGTAGGTTTCGGCGGTGCGCAAACCGTACTTGTCTTGGATGTACTTGTGCCGATTGTTGATTTGTCCTTCGCGTCCGTTGACCACGACCGTATCGTTGTGCGTGGCGATGATTTTGTCGCGCGCATAACCATCGGCGAGAAGCGTACGCACCACGCCTTCGAGTTGCCAAGGCGCGGTCGAACAACCGGGATACCAGATTTGCCACGAGATATTGATTTTGAGCAGGGTGTCTTTGTCTTTGGGCAAGTTGTCGGTGTAATTGGCTAGGCGCATCAAGCGCGCGTAATCTTCGAGCACCGTTTGAGGTGATGTGCGTAAGATGACTACTTGACCGCGTCCTGGAAAGTTTTTGGGATCAATCATTTTGCCTCCGGGTGTAGATTTCCAACGTGAGTATAGCCCAAATTTCAGAGTTTGTCTAATGACATTTGCGAAACTAGGATTTCTGTCCATAAAGAACACCAAGGTCACCAAAAAGCGCAGAAACTTGGTGACGCTTGGTGTTCGTGGAAAAAATTATTTCGCAAGTCCAATCGCCGTCACCACACCCGTTGGCTACACACGCTAACAAAACCATCCCAAATCATTTGATTGTACACCAGCACAAAAACCCAACCATGAAAACGCCCTTCATACCACAAGAGATGCTGAGGAATGTTGGGATTGTGGCTGGCAAAGCCGACGATTCCACCGCCAGTGGCTTGTTCTACTGTAACGTTGTCGGGACCTGCTAGAAGCAAACCACGCTCATCGGTGTTCACACTCAAAATCGCCGCGTTCGGTGGCGAGAACGCCCACATTGGTCCCAGACTTTCTGGTCCGTAAATCGCCATCACAAATCCTTCCAGGAAATTGGGAGTTTGCGGCGCCGAGCCGGGAAACGCGTTCATCTGCCACGCGCTGCCAGGCGCCGTGCCGAGCATATAACGATCGGCGGCACCAAACCGTGCATAGCCCGTAGCGGTCGTGGCACCATTCGGTTCATCATCCAGCCAAATCTGGGTACGACGATCGCCATACGTTTCCAGTTTGAACCAGCGCGCTTTGCCGGCGGGAATCGCCAAGGTGGCACAGTTGGGCAATTCAATCTGATAGCCCGCTTCAGGGTCAGGACTGCGTTCAGCCCACAAGCCGCTAATGTTGATCGCGCGACGTGGCGTAGTGCCATCGCCGCTCTTGAAACTTGGTACACCACCGGGCCAGGCATAACCAAACGGCGACAAGCCAAAGCGTGCTGCTGCACCGACCGCATCGTGTACAATCCCCGTGATTGGATAGCCACCAAAGGGGTCTTCGTTTCTACCGGGAGCATCGGCAGATACCGAAAGTGGTACGAGGCACCAGATAACCAGAAAAACGAATAAAACTACGTGACGCGCTTTCATCGTTCCTTCTCCTTTCGATCCACAGGATCGCCGTGCGCTTGTTGCAAGCGAACGGCTCGCGGAGCACACGTATCATACACCTGTTAGTTGAAACTTGTCAAAGTCAATGAGATTCGCGTCGCGCCAACGAATCGCGAACGAATAAAAATGGTGGCGAGTGATTTTACCACTCGCCACCATCTACACCGTCGGTTTAGCCAAACCCGATCATAAAGCGCGAGATAATGAGGCGTTGGATTTGCGCCGTGCCTTCGTAAATCTGCATAATCTTGGCATCGCGCATAAACTTTTCGACGGGGTAATCGCGCATATACCCCATTCCACCAACGATTTGCACAGCATCGGTCGTCACTTTCATCGCTACATCACCCGCAAAGACCTTTGCCATCGAAGCCGCGACGCTGTTTGGTTCTTGCTGATCGAGCAACCACGCGGCGCGCCAGCACAAGAGACGCGCGGCATCAATTTCGGTCGCCATATCGGCGAGCATAAATTGAATCGCTTGTTGTTTAGCAATCGGACGGCCAAACTGTTTGCGCTCTTGCGCGTACTGCAACGCGAACTCGAACGCAGCGCGCGCAACACCGACCGCGCCCGCGGCAACGATGGGACGTGAGTGATCAAGCGTCTGCATCACGATACCAAAGCCATCCCCTTCTTGTCCCAACCGATTCTCCTCGGGCACGAAACAGTCTTCAAAGTGCACCTGAGCCGTGTGCGATGCGCGAATGCCCATCTTCTTTTCTTTCTTGCCAGGGATGACACCTTTCCAGCCACCTTCGACGATGAAACCATCAATGCCATCCACGCCCAAACTGGGATCGCGCGTGGCAAACACGGTGTACACATCGGCGATGCCGCCATTGGTGATGAAATGTTTGGTGCCGTTGAGGATGTAACCGCCGTCCACTTTTTTCGCGCTGGTCTTGATCGCGGCAGCATCGCTTCCCGCTTCGGGTTCGGTGAGCGCGAACGCGCCGAGACGCGGCATTCCATCCTTCTTGGGTTCGCACAACATCGTCAAGTACTTTTTCTTTTGCGCTTCATTGCCCGCGATGAGAATCGGTAGCGCGCCGAGCATAATGCCACCCATCGAAGTTGCAATGCCGGCGCAGCCCCAAAACAGTTCCTCTTGCACGATGCAATCGGTCACATGACTCATCACCCCTGCGCCGCCGTACTCTTCGGGAATGGCATACGTCAACAGTCCTACGTCGAACGCTTTTTTCAGGACGGGCCAGGGAAATTCTTCCTTTTCATCGTACTCGTGAGCCACCGAGCGCATTTCACGTTCGGCGAACTCGTGCGCCATTTCTTTCATGCGCTGTTGCTCTTCAGTGAGTTCAAAACCGATCATTGTTTCACTCCTTCCCATTGGAATTTAGGATTTTAGATTTAAGATTTAGGATTTAGGATGTGCGATCAGCGGTAACTCCAAATCATAAATCATAAATCCTAAATCTTAAACTTTGATTACGTTTGCTTGCTCCAACTCGGCGATTTCGGCATCACTCATTCCGAGTTGTTGTAACACTGCGCGCGTGTGTTGCCCTTGACGCGGCGCCGGCGTGGGCGACACATCGGCAAAAGTGAACACAGAACCGATGTGTTTGATGCCACCGATTTCGTTGACGAGTCCGCGCGCGCGAACGTGAGGATCATCGAGTGTTTCAGCAAACTCGCGCACTGGCTCGATGCACGCGTCCAACGTTTGTGCGAGCGTCAGCCACTCGTCCAGCGTGCGCGTGCGGATGATGGCGGCGACTTCGGGTATCGCCTCGAATTCTTGCGCGCGCGCGATGAGGTCTTCGCGTCCTACGGCTTTACAGAACGACGCCCACAGGTGCGGCTCGATGGCGGCAATCGTGAGATACTTGCCGTCACGCGTTTCGTACACATTGTAGCACGCCATTCCGCCGTTCAACTGCATTCGCCCGCGCGCCAGCGGTGCACCTGCGGCATACGCACCACCAATCATCGTACCTGCCCACGACAGCGCGCCATCGAGCGAACTCACATCGGGGTACTGTCCGCGCCCGCTCGATGTGCGCGACACCAGTGCCGCAAGGATCGCGATCGTTGCCAGCAT
>JAOACU010000176.1 GCA_026417715.1 Anaerolineae bacterium
CTAGTCGCCAACAACTGGCTTTGCCCAGCCCTGAATTGGGTCAGGGCTGGCGCAAAGTCTATTGACAGGCGAATAAATTCACACCAACAACTACCCGAAGCCGACCTACGTCGGCTAATTTAGCCCGCGAAGGCGGGCTTGGGGTGGTAGTCGCGGCGACTTGCAGTCGCCAACACCAACTTTGCACCAGCCCTAACGGAATACGGAGTACGGAATACGTCATTACCTTGACAAGAACCGTAAGCGCGTGTACTATGAGTGCACTAAATTTTGCTCCGCGTGCATAAGGAGGAAAAATGTCAGACTCGAAAGGTGACAACAGCAATCGCTGGTTGATAGGGATCATCGTCATTCTGCTCGTTGCGCTCTGCGGCGCGCTGGCGGTAGGCGCAGGTGTCTTTTATCTTCTGACACAACAAGCCAGCCCCGTTGCGCAACCTAGCGCACCCACAGTTGTACCCGTAACGCGCGCAACGCCAACCGCCGTGCGCGCACCCAGCACCGGAGGCAAAACGATTCTGCGTTTGCCCGGCCTCAGCGATCCGCGCACACTCGATCCCGCACAGGTGAATGATGTGGTGGCGGGTGAGTTCGTCGCGGAAATTTTCAGCGGCTTGGTCGCGCTCGACAAAGACCTGCGGGTTGTTCCTGATATTGCCGAACGTTGGGAAGTGAGCGAAGACCGCAAGACCTACACGTTCTATCTGCGCAAAGAAGTCAAGTTCCACGATGGTCGCCCGGTGACCGCGCAAGATTTCAAGTACTCGATTGAGCGCGTAGCAAACCCCGCCACGCGTTCGCCAACCGCAGAAAACTATCTGGGCGATATTGTGGGCGTGAAAGAAAAGTTGAATCGCCGTGCCCAAGAAGTGAGCGGTGTTCAAGTCGTGGACGATTACACACTCAAAATTACGATTGACGCACCCAAGTCGTACTTTCTAGCCAAGTTGACTTTTCCGACTGCCTACGTCGTGGACAAGAACAACGTCGAGCGCGGTGGACGCACGTGGACGGACAAGCCCAATGGCACAGGACCGTTCAAACTCAAAGAGTATGTGCGCGCGCAACGCATCATCCTCGCCAAGAATGAACACTATTACGGCGAAATCAAGCCCAAAGTGGATGAAGTGCATTTCATTCTGAGCGGCGGATCGGCAATGACGATGTACGAAAACGGCGATCTCGAATCGGTGTACGTCACGATTGCTGACATCGAGCGCGTGAGCGATCCCAACAGCCCACTGAACAAGCAGTTGTATGTGGGTCCTGCGCTCACGACTGGTTTCATCGTCTTCAACACGCGCAAGGCACCGTTCGATGATCCCAAAGTGCGCCAAGCGTTTGCGTATGCGATTGATCGGCAAAGAGTGATTGATGTCGTGTATCGCAAGATGCCGCTTGCCGCCAAGACGATTCTACCGCCAGGAATGCCGGGCTATTCCGAACCCGACAAGCCCATCACCTATGATCCAGCCAAAGCCAAACAACTGCTCGCCGAATCGAAATACGCTGGCAAACTACCCGACATCACTTGGACGACGATTGGCGGTGGTGGGTCTGCTTCACAAAGCGTCCAAGTCATCGTGGGAATGTTGAGGGAAAATCTGGGCGTGCGCATCTCGATTCAACAAACCGACGACGCGAGTTTCTTCAACACGATTGACGACCCTGCCACCAATCCCTATCAGATGTTCGATGTGGGTTGGCAGGCGGACTATGTGGACCCGCAAAACTTTTTGGACATTTTGTTCCGTTCGACGAGTATGCAAAACTGGTCGAGTTACAAAAATCCTGACGTGGACAAGTTACTCGATCAAGCGGCAGTGGAGAGCAACAACGAGGTGCGTTTCAAGTTGTATCGCCAAGCCGAACAGATAATTCTGGAAGACGCACCGGTGATTCCGCTCTCGCATTCGCGCGAATATTGGCTCACCAAACCGTACGTCAAAGGGATGATCTATCCGCCTATCATCATCCCGCGACTCAAGTACGTGTCCATTGAAAGGTGATAGACGTGATACGTGAGGCGTGATGCGTGATACGCAATACGTGATACGAAATATTGCGTATTGCGTATCACGTATTACGTGTCACGCCTCACGTGTCACGCCTCACGTTTGACTCACTATGGCAACATACATTCTACGTCGCTTGCTGTGGTTGCCGATTCTCCTCTTTTTTGTCTCCGTCATCACGTTCGCACTGGGCTTGTACGGTCCGGGCGATCCGGTGCAGGTGCTCTTGGGTTTGCGCGCGAATCCCGAAACAGTCGAACGGTTGCGCCGCGAGTACGGTTTTGACCAGCCCTTTTACATTCAATACATCAACTATGTGCTAAACGCGTTACAAGGTAATTTTGGCTACTCGCTGGTCAAGTATCGCGATCAACCGGTGGGTGCGCTCATCGCACAAGCGTTGCCCGTGACGATTCAATTGAACCTCGTGGCGATTCTGATGGGCGTGGGAATTGGCGTGCCGCTGGGCTTGCTTGCCGGACTCAAGCGCGATACGTGGATTGACTTGGTGATTCGCGCGCTCGTCATTGCGGGCATTTCACCCCCCATCATCTTTCTCAATCCCGTGCTGACGTTCATCTTTTCGCGTCGGCACGAGATTGTGTTGACCGCGCTCAACCTTAAATTTACAATCGGTCCACTCTTGCCGATGGTGCAAGGGTACTGGGAAGGCATTTTCAGCGCAAAGATCATTTTGCCGGCGTTTATTGAATCATTGGGCATTATCGCTGTGATGACGCGGCAGATGCGCGCGGGCATCATCGAAGTTTTGAGTGCGGATTACATTCGCACGGCGCGCGCCAAGGGCTTGCGCGAACGCGTCGTGATCCTGCGCCACGCAATGCGCAACGCGCTCATTCCCATCGCGACCATTCTCGGTTTGATGCTGGGCGGCTTGGTGGCTGGATCGTTCCTCGTCGAAAATTGGTTCGGCATTCCTGGCATCGGTCAACTCGCGTTCGACGCGCTCTTGTCGCGCGATTACTATATCACGATGGCACTGGTGTTGTTGATTGCGGTCGCGTACGTCCTCTCGAATTTGCTCGTAGATGTGCTGTATGGCGTACTCGACCCGCGCATTCGGAAATCGGTATGACGGCACGTACGTTCTCACGCTCCTCTGCACGCGCGCGTGTCGTGCGACGTCTCTTGTCGAATCCACCTGCGACGTTGGGCGCCATCGTCATCGTCTTGATGGTGATCGCCGCGATTTTCGCACCGTTCATCGCGCCGTATGCGTACGATCAACAAAACTTGGATTACATCGAAAAGCCACCCAGCGCGGCGCATTGGTTCGGCACGGATGGCTTGGGGCGCGATATGTTCAGTCGCATCGTGTGGGGCGCGCGTTCGGCAGTGTTCGTGATCGTGATGGTCACACTGGTCAATCTGGCACTAGGAATTCCCTTGGGCGCGCTGGCGGGCTATTTGGAGGGTTGGGCAGATACGATTATAATGCGCCTTGCCGATATTCTGTTCGCGTTCCCCGGTTTGCTCTTTGTGTTCTTCATCGCGGCAACCATCAAACCAAGCGTACTCAACTGGGCAAGATCGGTGGGCTTGAACGAGTTGGCACAAAGTGGTTATCTCGACTATGCCGTCGTCATCCTCGCGCTGGGCGTCATCGGTTGGGCGGGCTTGGCACGGTTGATTCGCGCGCAGGTGTTGACGATCAAGCAGCGCGAGTTTGTGCTCGCGGCGCGCGCGATTGGTGTGCCCACCTGGCGCATCATCACGCGACACATTCTGCCGAACGCAGTCACGCCAATCATCGTGGCAATGTCAATGGGCTTGGGCGACATTGCGCTTTCGGAAGGTTACCTGAGTTTTCTAGGCATCGGCTTGCAACCACCTGCACCCAGTTGGGGCAACATCATCGCGGAGAACGCGGGACGTTACTGGCGGCGTTTCCCAGAAATGATTTGGCTGGTGTTCATTCCGGGTTTGGTGCTCGCCGCCGTTGTCTTCGCCTTCAACTTCTTTGGTGATGGACTTAATGAAGCCCTGAATCCGGAGATTACAGATTAAAACAGTAACTACAATGTCGAATCTGGAAGACATCAAGACTAAGTTGAGAGAGTTGAAACCGATCATCGCTGAACGATACAAAGCCAAGCAGGTCAGTTTGTTTGGTTCTTTTGTGCGTGGAGAACAAACGGCTGACAGTGACGTTGACATTTTGGCAGAGTTCGACGACGACGCCGATTTGTTTGATTTGATAGGACTGACGCTGTTTTTGGAAGAGATACTCCAGCGCCGCGTAGATGTCGTTCCCAAACGCACACTTCGGGAAGAGTTGCACGAGTCGGTTTTGCACGAGGTCGTCGCTGTATGAGAGACTATATTGAGTTTTGCATAAGTAATGCAAAAGTCAGTCTTTCCATGGTAAATCAGAAGCATAGATGCAGGCCCATAGGAGATCTTGTGAACGGCACAGTCGGCGTTTGGTTGTCACTAATATTGAACTCACCGAAACTTTTTTCTAATTGATGAGGTTGCGCAAATTGATCATGGCAAACGCCATACAGTGCAACCCAAAGAAATAAGCATCTTTGCGCTCAAAGCGAATCAACAGTCGTTTGAACTTATCCACCCACGCAAACGTCCGTTCGTTACCAAAACGCTGCGCATAGACCTCCGCATTGAATAAGCGCTTGCGTCCACGCTTGGGGTATTTCCGATGGCGGCGATTCTCCGCCATATTCGGAATCACCCCATAAGCGAAACAAACCTGCCGCGCCTCGCGGCTATCAAAGGCCGTATCGGCGTTCAGCAGACTGCCGCGAATGTCCAGCCCTAGCCGCTTGAGGGTTCGAAAGATGTGCCGCAAGTGCGGCACGAGATTAAAGGCGTCGTGGTGGTTGCCTGCCACAATCCCCGTACTGGCAAGCACGTAGCCGTGTTTGTCGGTGAGGGGCAAAATATTGCTGGTTTTTGCCTTTTTCCGCCCTTGATAGGCAACGGATTGTCCCCCTTTCTTGGCGATGGTATGCGTCCCATCCAGGTTCAGGACGCTCACATCAAGGGCGCGCCGGACTTTACCAACACTATGTTCCCAGACTCGCTGCAGACTGCCATCCCGACACCATTTGCGGAAATGATAGTAGATGGCATCGGGGCTAATCTCAGGCTTGGTGGGATCGTTAGGGTCACGGTCAATGGGCAGTTGATCCCACTGACATCCTGTATGCAAGAGATAGAGGATGTAGTTAAACACTTTAAACAAAGGTATCTTGCAGACAAAGCCACGACGCGCTTTGGACAGGTAGGGCTCAACGTGGCGTGCAAATTCTTTGGCGGTCAATCGAGTGGGGATCTGGCTCATACTTGCCTCCGTAGAGATTGAATTCCAGGCAAGTATTATGTGCAGATCGCCCTTATTTGAAAAGTTTCGGTTAGTTCAACATTTAGCACACGTGTTCCGTCTCGTCAATTACCGTTTTGTACCCAAGAGCGAATTTGTTTAACCTTTGCTTTCATCGCTCGAGCGCGCTATAATTCAGTCCAGAAGATACCACTTGTCTCAAGGAGTAACCCAATGCGCCGCCTCCTCGTGTTCGTCGGACTTGTTACACTGGCTGCACTTGTCACGCCGCGCGCACATAGTGCGACCACGCTCGCCCCCGATGCTCTGCGCGATTTTCAACTTGTCTCTGCGAATACGGGCTGGGTCTGGCTCGCGCACGATTTGTTCTGCACACGTGACGATGGACAAACATGGACGCGTATCACGCCATTGCACTCATCCACCGCGCGCATCCTCGCGGTTCATTTTCTCGATGCGCGCGATGGTTGGGTCTTGTTTATCGAACCGAACGCAACGTTCACCCTCGCACGTACGCGCGATGGTGGCACAACATGGCAAATACAACCCCTTGCGCTCTTTGCGCCCAACGATCCAAACGCACTCGTGCACACGGCACATTTCCATTTCCTCGATGCACAAACAGGCTGGCTCGCATTCGAACGCGCGACGAGTAGCAACTTTAGCGCGGGCGTGCTGTTTCACACAACCGACGGTGGCGCAACATGGCACGCGCGCACATTGCCGATGGGCGCGCCCGTCGTCTTTGCTGATGCGATGCGCGGTTGGACAGCGGGCGGTGCAACTGGCGACGCGCTCTATCGCACAACCGATGGCGGATTCATGTGGTCACCTGATCCACTTGCCGATTCATTGCGC
>JAOACU010000177.1 GCA_026417715.1 Anaerolineae bacterium
GAACACAGAGAACACAGAGAAAAACAAAAATTTCTCTGTGACCCCTGTGTGCTCTGGCGGAAATTCAGTATGGCTGAGTAGTTACGATGTCTCTCTGTTTGGCACGGCAGAAAGCGCGGACTGATATTCGCAAGAAATGCAAAAAGAGGCGCGACGTTTCCACGCGACCAGCGCCTCTTTCGTTTGCACACCGATTCTCGAATGACTGAAAAAATTCTCCAGAGCAAGTATCGCTATCGCGGGCGTGTCGTCAACTTGCGTCTCGATCAGGTGCGCCTGCCCACGCAACAAATCGTTACGCGCGAAATCGTCGAGCATCGCGGCGCGGTCGTTATCGTCGCGCTGGACGCGCGCCAGCGTGTTCTGCTAGTGCGGCAGTATCGTTCAGGCGCGGGATGTGAATTGTGGGAAGTTCCCGCTGGCACATTGGAAGAAAATGAAGAACCCGCGCGCTGCGCCGCGCGCGAACTGGAAGAAGAGACCGGCTATCGCGCGGCACAGTGGCGCGCGCTCGGTTATTTTTACTCCAGCCCCGGCATCTTGACCGAAAAGATGTATCTGTTCCTCGCGCGCCAATTGACGCGCGGCGATGCTCTCCCCGACGCAGACGAACTTATCCACTCGCAGTTTGTCTCCCTCGCGCGCGCAATCAAGATGATCGAGCGCGGTGAGATCGTGGACGCCAAGACGATTGTGGGATTGTTGCGCGTTAGTCGGTTGATACGCGAAATGTGATTAGTGACTCGTGATTCGTGATTTGTGAGTATGGCGATTCTGTGGGATATGCACGTGGGGTTACGACCTTTTGAAGACCCTATCAGCGACGAAGAAATTGCGCAAGTGTATCGCTGGTCGCGTGACGAACACTTGTTGCGCTGGAGCGGCGGTCAGCCCACCGATTTGTCGCTCGCCGAGTTTAGCGAGCGTTTGCGGAGTGATCAATGTGAATGGCTCGACCACCGCCGCGTCTTTTTCATCCTCACGCGCGAACGCCGTTTGATTGGACGCATCGGCGTCTTTGCGATTGATTGGGCGCGTCGCGAGGGCGAACTCGGCATCGTGATCGGCGAAACGCGCGAGTGGGGCAAAGGGTACGGACGCGCGGCGATTCGTTTGTTGCTCCAGCATTTGTTTGGCACGACGACCCTCGAGCGCGTGTACCTGTTCACCTATCCCGAAAACATTCGCGCGCAACGTTGTTTTGCCGCGTGCGGCTTTCGGAGCACCGGCGTCACCCAGCGTTTTTCGCCCGAGCGCGGCGAGCATCTCGCAATCGAAATGGAAATCACGCGTCGCGATTTTTTAGGTCAGCGTGCTCAACACGCCTTGACGAACCAACAATGTCCAAACGAGTTGTTGCCTTCCTCGTCTTGGTCCTAGTTCTTGTTTTCATCGTTCCGAACACACGCGCGCTGTACGAAGGCGTGTTTTTTTATTTGCGCGACGTTCTCACCTACGATGCGCGCGCCATCGTTCCCGTCAACCCCGCTGGACGCTACGCTTCGCTGTACGACCTCGTTTCCCTGAACAACGCCGAACGTCTGGCGTACTTGCAACGCTGGCTCGACGCGCGTGCCTTACGCGTGACAAGCATTCCGATTCTCAACTCGTCGCAACGCAATTTGTTTGTGTCTTTTGATTCAGCCGCGCCGTACATCGTCTTTGCCGCGCACTATGATAAACTGTACGACGATGCTGCGTATCAGGGCGCGTCCGATAACACGGCGGCAGTCAGCGTCTTGCTCGCGGCGATAGATGCATTGTCGTCGCGTGGCGATACCAGCGCGCGTGCGTTTCTGTTCACTGGCGAGGAAGAGACCGGTTTGCGTGGCGCGCACGCCTTCGTCGCGTATGCGCGCGCGAACGCGTTACCGATTCGCGCGATCATCGTCTTCGATAATCTGGGGCGCGGTGAACTCGCGGTACGTCCTTCGGCGGAGCAAGTGGGCTGGGTGTTTACCCTACCGTTCGTTGGCGATTTTGCGTACGACGGTCGCGCGTTCAATCCTTCCGCGCCCTACTTGCCCGCCAACGCGCGCGTGGTGCGCGATCTAAAACGCGCGTATCCGAATCTGGTGGTCTATGAACGTTTCACCGCGCGTGGCGATTCCAACGCGTTTTTGGCGGAGGGTCTTGACAGCGTGATGGTGAGTGGCGATAATTTATACTACTTGCAATTGACGTGGCATACCTACGCTGACCGCATCGAATTGTTGGATGAGCGCAATTTGGATCGCGCGCTCGAGTTGATCCTGAAAGTGAGATGAACAATGACTGTTCGTATCGCAACTGATAGCACCAGCGATTTACCGGTGGAACTCGCGCGGCAGTATGGTATCGCCGTGGTGCCTTGCTACATTAACATCGGTGACCAAAGTTTTCTCGATGGTGTGGATTTGTCGCGCCAAGAATTCTATGCCCAACTGCGTCACTATGAAGTGTTTCCTAAAACCGCCGCGCCGGGCATCGAAATCTTTGCGCGCACCTACGAGCAACTCGTTGCCGAAGGCGCGACGGAAATCATCGCCATTCATCTTTCTTCGACCTTGAGCGCGGTGTATAGCGTGGCACAAGTTGCCGCGCAGGAAATCAAACGCGCGCGCGTAACCGTATTCGATTCGCGACAATTGTCGTTGGGCGCAGGGTGGCAAGCCCTCACCGCCGCGCGAATGGCACAAGCGGGTGCGACCGTACCCCAGATTCTTGTTGCCCTGCGCGAGCAAATCGCGCGCACGCAATCGTGCGCGGTGATTGATGTGCTAGAGAATCTGCGACGCGGTGGGCGAATCTCATGGCTCGTCGCGGGCTTGGGTACGGCACTGCAAATCAAACCCCTGTTTCGTGTGCACGATGGCAAGGTCACGATCGAAAAAACGCGCACGCGCAAAGGCGCGCTCGAACGCTTGATGCAATTGATTGAAACGTGGGGCGCGATGCGTCAATTCGCTATCGTGTACACCGATTGTCCTGACCGCGCGGAAGAACTGCGTCAACTCATTCAACAACGCTTTCCTAACCTGACTATCGAGATGATGTTGCAAGTGACACCCATCATCGGCGCACATCTGGGTCCAGGCGCGGTGGGAGTTGTTGGCATCACGGAGCAACAATGCGAAGACTAAAACGTGTCCTCAAAATCGTTCTGATCGTTCTAGGCGTTCTGCTCGTCCTTGTGATTATCGTTCCCCTGCTCATTCCGATTCCACCACTCGAAGACACAGTGCCACCGGAAAAATTAGCCGATCCCGATAGTCGTTTCATCGTCGTCAACGGAATCAAGGTGCATTACAAAATGCTGGGACAAGGCGAACCCAAGTTTGTGTTGATGCACGGTTTCGCGGCAAGCGTCTTTTCGTGGCGCGAGGTGATGCGACCGTTCGCGGAACGCGGCACAGTGATGGCGTACGATCGTCCCGCGTTTGGGTTGACTGCGCGTCCAATGCCCGGCGAGTGGAGCGGCACGAATCCATACAGCATTGACGCGCAAGTTGACCTCGCGATTGGGATGATGGACACGTTGGGGATGCCGCGCGCGATTCTGGTAGGCAATTCGGCAGGTGGCACGGTTGCCGCGCTGACGGCGTTGCGTCACCCGACACGCGTGCGCGCGTTGATCTTGGTTTCGCCGGCGATTTTCATCGGTGGAGGTAGCGCGCCCTGGTATCAACCTTTGATGACGACACCGCAAGGACGGCGTATCGGTCAACTGGTGGCGCGACAAATTCGGAACTGGGGCATCGAGTTTGCTAAATCGGCGTGGCACGATCCGAGTAAACTCACTCCAGAGATTTGGGAAGGTTACGCCAAACCATTGCGCGCGGAGAATTGGGATCGCGCGCTGTGGGAATTTACCGCCGCCAGTCGTCCCACCGATCTACGCCAACGTTTATCCGAACTCACAATGCCAACTCTGGTGATTACTGGCGATGACGATCGCATCGTGCCAACGGAACAAAGCGTTCGCCTCGCGCGCCAGTTACCGAACGCGCAATTGGTCGTCATCCCGAGTTGTGGTCACATTCCGCAAGAGGAATGTCCCGAGGCGTTTATGCGCGCGGTGAACGAGTTTTTGAATCGTCTGCCGTGACTCGAAAAAAATCAAAGGGCTGGATAGGTGAACCCATCCAGCCCTTTGATCATTTAAGGGCGTTCATCGCTGGGAACGTGTTTTCAAGTATTCTTCCACTTCGGCGCGTGCTTTTTGAAACGCGCGAAGCAGACTTTCGTCCGTTCCTTTATACGCACTGAGAGTACGTTTGGCACAGGCGGAACATCCCATCAGGGCTTTGTAGCGATCGGGATTACAGTCCAGACAACCACATTGTTTGATCATCAGCATCGAAAACGCGAGACTTTCGACATCATCTTCAGGTAAGGACGCTACCCGTTTCACGAGTTCACGCCACTTGCCATTCCGAACACTTGCCAGCGATGCTACGCTTTTGTGTGGAAACAAAATCTCTGCGCGCATTGCTCGCTCTACTCCCTTATTCGTGCAGACGATACGCTGCACCGTACCCTTGGTATAGACACGAAAAAAGCGGCAAGCAAACCGTACTCCCGATTCTGTTTCATCCGTCATCTGTCTCGCGATCCGTTCAGATCGCGGTGGCAACTACTGGCGCGTTGCCACTGCGACGGGAATCCCTTCGTGTGGACGAAGGAATCCCACCCGCCTTGCTCTCGGTTGGACATTCGCCTAGCCGCCGCAGTCACCTGCGACGCTGGTGGGCTTTTACCCCACCGGTTCGCTCCTGCCCCACTGGTGAGTGGGAGGACTTGCTTTCTGTTGCAGTTGTCGTCACGCGTCCATTGCTTGACGCGCGCCCTCACTTGCTGTTTCGTGAGGCAACCTTGCCCAGCCGTTGGGCTGAGCCGAGAGTCGGGAAGTTCCTCTCGCGCACGTGCGCGCGAGCGACGGATCGTTTGCTTGCCGAAGAGGTGAGGCGGCAGGGAATCGAACCCTGGACCCACAGCTTAAAAGGCTGTTGCTCTGCCAATTGAGCTACCGCCCCACGTGTGCGCAAAAAATCGGCGTGAATGTACGACTTCACGCCGCCGAGGGTGAAGACGTGCTCTGTTCCTATCGGCGTCTATCAGTAGCGCTCGGGTATTCTGACGGCGATAGTTTACCACAAGTTGGCATAGGTTGTCAAGCGCGCATCAGAACTCTTATCTTGCGCCAAGCATCGCTTGGGCGTTAACACTTTACTGAATCACCACACGGGCTAACTCGATGTAATCCCCAACGCGCGTCGTCAGGCGCGTCCCCTCCTCACGACGATACAACCCCACATGAATTCGATATTCACCCAACGCAGCATCGGACGGAACTACAAGCGCGTGCTCATCGGTGATAATTTCGCCCACGTCCCAAAACAGCGTTGGATACGCGCCGCGCTGAGGTTGCACATCATCCTGCGCGATGATTTTGCCATCCGCATCAACCAGATGCACAAACACGGTGTAATCTTCGCTGATTGGTTTGAGTGCGCGCCAAAACAATTTTACTGTCAGCGTCGAACCGCGCGCGATCGAATCTTGTCGTGCAAAGCCAATGAGCGCGATTTGATCCCCAAACACGTACTCGACCGCGTTTTCGATTTGCGGCGCGGCTTGTGTCTGCCCAATGATCTTGAATCGTGCAATGCTCGGCGTGACAATGTTACCGCGCGGATCGCGCGCCGTCAGCGCCTCTACCGGCACACGCCGAAACAAGCCGACCTCGATGCGCCCCACACCCGCGCGCGCATCGCGTGGAGTCGGCAGGCGATACTCGTCCTCGATGATCTCACCGATTTGCCACACGCGCGTCGGATACAAGCCGCGTCCGGGAAACGCATCCCAGCGCGCGATGATTTTGTTGTCGGCGTCGAACACGCGGACGTACACCGAAAAATCTTCCCGCATCACCTCGCGCGCGCGCCAAAAAATCGTGAGCGGTAATTCGTCGCCAGGTGCAACGCGCGTGCGCGGCAACGCATAGCCCACCAATTCGGCTTGACCATCGAAGAGGATGTGAACAGGATGCGGCACGCGCGCCTCGTCGGCAAAGCGCGCGCCCAGTTCCTCGCCAAAGAGGTCCTCATAGCAGATGTTGGGCGCCAGGCGCTGGCCGCCCCAGGCAAAGCTGCCCGCCCCCAGCGGTCCGCGCGCGAAGTCGCCCAG
>JAOACU010000178.1 GCA_026417715.1 Anaerolineae bacterium
ACAAAACCCTGTTGCTTCTTTCAGGGTTGGTACCAAGTCTATTGATGACAGGCGAATCAATCTTGTGGTGAGCGAAGCGAATCCATCGCTGCAACAACTACCAAGTCCGTCCTTCAGCAGGTTCAGGACGGGCTCTTCGCGGGCTAAACCAGCCGCCGAGGGGCGGCTTCGGGTTTGTGTCGCGGCGACTTGTCGCCACCACCAACTTTGTACCTAGTGATTCTTGTGCACCTTGTTGACAAAAATTCATCCTATGCCATAATGTAGTGTGAGGCGTCATCATCCTCATCTCGTTGAATATTCTCTAACGCGTGACCAACCACAGACCGCCAAGAGATTCGGCAGTTTGTGGTTAGTGCGTTATAAGACTTGTCCAACGCGTGCGTAACGTCAGTGAGCAAACAAGTGGGCACGATGACAGAGACTCGATTCGCCTTGGTCGAGCCGACACGACTTGGTACTTGGCAATGTGAACAACTGAACACGATCTATCTTGACAGTTTTCCCCCGTACGAGCGCGCCGATTTTTTGTTTTTGCTACAAAGCATCAGGGCGGGTGAACGGTGGCTGTTTACAGCACTACAGAACGATAATGTTCTGGGCTTGGCGATCCTTGTGCCCTTCATCGCGCGCGGTATTCACCTGCTTGAATACTTGGCTGTTGCGCGCGATGCGCGTGGACACGGCATCGGAGGACGATTGCTGGAGCACGTTGTTGATGTCGCGCGCGCAACGCGCACCGTACGCGGCATAGTGATCGAAGTCGAACACGATGAAGAAGGCGATGCTACCGAACGCGTTGTACGTCAGCGGCGGATTGCTTTTTACGCGCGTCACGGCGCGTGTGTGGTGGATGCCGCGCCGCAGTACCGTGCACCTCTCGCCGATCGTGTCGGGGTGATGCGAATCAAGTTGCTATGGTTACCCATAGCCACGGATGCCACTGCACCGCGCGGCGATGAATTGCGCGAGTGTATCACAGGAATTTTTACAAAGAGTTATGGCTTGGATGTCAATGACAGACTGTTGCATAACGTTCTAGCAGGTATCCTCGAATGACCAGAAATCAATTCACCAAACGTTTTTACCACAACCCGCTTCACGTGATTCAGGATGTTGCTTACCTCCTTACACACGCGCCGCGTGCACGCGCGCTTGTGCGCGGCAATATCACTCCTGCATTCCGCGAACGTTTGATGCTGACAGTTACAGCCGTAAACGCGTGTCGCTATTGCGCGTATTTTCACACGCGCCTTGCGCTCACACTTGGTATCGAACGCACCGAGATCGAGCAAATTCTGCATGGTGTTGTGGAGAACGCACCCGAAAACGAACGCGTGGCACTTGCGTATGCCCAGCACTGGGCAGAAACTAACGCGCAACCCGATTCCGCTGCGCGCGCGACGCTTGTGGCAACGTATGGTGAGGACACCGCGCGCGCCATCGAGTTGGTGTTACGGATGATTCGCGTGGGCAACTTGCTCGGCAACACGTTCGATTACGTCTTGTATCGTTTGTCGTTCGGACGATACGGCGCGGCATCACTCCAACAAAAAATCGCTCCTCACGATGCGTCTGCGTGAAGAGCGATTGAGTTTGTGCCCCCAAGGGAATTCGAATCCCTGTCTTGGCCTTGAAAGGGCCACGTCCTAGTCCACTAGACGATGGGGGCGTTGTGCTTTTGCATTGTATCGAAAGCGCGAGAAATGTCAAATTCGCGCGCACTCTTTTTGACATTAGAACTCTTGTTCGTTATAATGTCCGCGAGGACGAAATGGACGTTCAGCAAAAACTCGATGTGCTTGGTGCGGGCGCGCAGACCGATTTAGCGTGCGGCTCGTGCGGTGAAGGTCAAGTGCGCGTGCGCGACGAGGTGGGACGTTGGATTTATCCCGCCGTACGTCCCGATGGCAAACTGATTCGCATGCTCAAGATTTTGCAGACGAACGCGTGCGAAAAAGATTGCTACTATTGCGCGACGCGTCGTCAGCGCGATCAGCCGCGCGCAACCTTTCAACCCGATGAACTTGCGCGCCTCTTCGATCAAATCCATCGCGCGCGCCTTGCCGAAGCCCTCTTCATTTCGAGCGGTGTCGTTGGTGGGGGTACGCGCACGCTGGAACGAATGCTGGCTACCGCTGAACTCGTCCGCCACAAGTACGGCTTTCGCGGCTATCTCCATTTGAAACTAATGCCCGGCGCCGAACCTGCCGCGATTGAACGCGCGCTCCAACTCGCCGACCGCGTCTCCGTCAATCTCGAAGCCCCCTCGTCTGAACACCTCGCCAAACTTTCCTCCACCAAACGTTACACCGAAGAATTGCTTGCGCCACTCCAAATTGCCAAACGCTTGATAGACAACAATCCTGCGTTGCGTCACAAAACAATGACCACGCAATTCGTCGTCGGCGCGGCAGACGAAACAGATCGCGAGATCGTGGCGCGCACGGCGCAACTGTATCGCGAACTGCAACTCGCGCGTGTGTACTATTCCGCCTTCCAACCCGTTGAAAACACGCCACTCGAAGATCACGCGCCCACGCCTCTGCTTCGTGAGCATCGGCTCTACCAAACCGATTTTCTGCTACGCAAGTACGGTTTCAGTTTCGATGAATTGATATTCGATGCGCGCGGCAACCTTTCGATTGAAGCCGACCCCAAGACTGTGTGGGCTGTCAATCATCCTGAATTTTTCCCCGTCGAAGTGAATCGTGCCAGCCGCGAACAATTGTTGCGTGTGCCAGGGTTGGGACCTGTTTCTGTTCGACGTATTTTGCAACTGCGTCGCACGCAAAAATTTCGTACGATCGAGCAACTCGCGCGTATCGGCGCGGACGAAAAGCGCGCCGCACCGTTTATCCTGCTCGATGGGCGTGTACCCGCGCGTCAACTCGCGCTGGGACTCTGATGTGGGAACCGATTCGGCGAATATACGAAGAATAAACGGTGCAACGTAATTCGTTTATTCGTTCGGTATTCGTTGAGTCGGAGAGTCCAGCATCAACATCTAGGAGGCGTATGGAACATCGGCGACCCAGTTTGATTGGTCCGCTCATTCTGATTACGCTTGGCGTCTTGTTCTTGCTTGTGAATCTGGGATATCTGCCACTCTCGCTTTGGGAAATCGCGTTTCGCTTCTGGCCCCTCATTCTGATTTTGGTCGGCGTGGAAATTCTCATCGGCAGACGTTCATTCATTGGTGGACTAGTCGTCACGACGTTGTGGCTTGCATTGGTGGCAGGTGTTGTGTGGATAGTCCTAACCACCGGCTTGACAGGTGCCACAATCACCGAAACGATCAATCAGCCCATTGGTGAAATCGCGCGCGCGACGATTGATCTGGACATTGGTTTTGCCAACGTCATCGTCAAAGCACTTGGTGAGGACACGAATGATTTGATGCGCGGTACATTTCGACACGCGGAGGGGATTCAAATTGGCAAAGTGTTCAACACATCGGGGAACGAAGGTCGTTTGACTCTGCGCGAAGAGCGCGTCAATTTCTTCACGGCAGGAATGACCGAGTCGCGCTGGGAGATCGCCCTCAACCCGACGATGCCCATCACCCTGCGTCTCAATGGCGGTGTGGGACACGCCGATTTGGATTTGAGCGCGCTCACGATTTCCACGCTAGACGTAGATGCGGGCATTGGCAATGCACGTATCATCGCTCCGCAGCGCGGCAATGTGCTGATGCGTCTTGATGGTGGGGTAGGGAATCTGCACGTCACGATTCCAGAAGGGGTTGCCGCGCGAATCCAAGTGGATCGAGGAATCGGAACGGTGCGCGTGAACGAAGCGCGTTTTCCTAAAATGGGTAACGTGTATCAAAGCGCGAACTGGGAGCGCGCCGAGAGTCAAATCACAATTCAAATTGCAGGTGGCATCGGTACGATTGAGGTGCGGTAGAAAGTGTATGCAGACCTCACAGGTCTCCAAGACCTGTGAGGTCTGTTTCATTCCGTCTCGCGCCGCAAGATGCGTTCCAGAATTGCGAGACTGGTGGCATACGTCGGGTCCATTCCAAAGTACGATGGATGCACTGCACCGAGATTGCGACCTTTGCTGTACGGCGTATCGGACGCATAGTGCAGAAAACCAAAATCGAAATCGGTCTGATACAAACGCACAATCTCGTTGACCGGAAAACGTTTGGGGTAGATCATTTCGTAAATCGCCGAAAGATACGGTCCTGCTTCCATTTCGATGTCGGTATAGCCCTCGCGATAAAACAGTTCCATAAATTTTTGATTTTGCAAAAACGTTCCTTTGACCGTAATCGCTTTTTGATTGTCGAGCACTGAACCATAGACCAAGTATGGCTCAAGGTCGCGCGCGCTGAAACAGTTGTTGAAGAGGTACGTGTTTTGCGAATGTTCGTCGTACACCACATTCGGGATGATTACATCGCCGATGCGTCCATTCAGCGTGGCGGCTTTGCCCATCGAGTACACACCTTTGAGTTGTTCGACGTTGCGCGCGACTTCGGAAAGAATTTGATAGGCGGCAAGCCCCAGCGGATAGTCAATGTTAAAAATTACGGCGCGACTCGCGCGCAAGCGTTCAGCATTCGGACGCGGCAAACGTGAATCCAAGCGTTCGGGAATCAAGCGGTTGATTTCGATGATTTGCGCGTCCACGTCCAAATAACGTTCGCTGGAAATGTGCGTCAAGCCGGCTTCGTGCTCGGCGCGTTTTTTATCTTCGACAGCGGTGGCGTTTTCAGGATCGGCACAATATTTTTTGAGCGTGTAATACAAAAAATTTTCCTTGCTACTCTTGACCTCTTCGGCTTGAATGGCTTGGTACTCGCGCATCAAGTTTTCGTGACGCCGATCGTAAATGTAGCGAATCAGGTCTTCTTCGTGCGCCTGCGCATAACCCGAAATGAGATTGGCAAGACTGTGAGTGTTGCTAGAGACAAAATAGACGGGGCGACCTTCCAACAAATGTCCGGCGCGTCGCGCGATGTTGTTCCACCAATGCCGCGTGGCTTTGCGATAGTCGAGGAGCGAACCCGCCAGCAAGCGTAACGCAAAATGTTTTTTCATCGAACCAATCGTCTTGAGACGCGACAACAAGGTGTTGCCCCAAATATTTTCCAGTGTGGTCAGATCGGCAGGGGTGATCAGCAAAATACGCATCAGTTCCTTGCGCGCGGCTTCGCTCAAAGGTACGTCCTCGCGCCAGTGTGCCAGACCGCCGGCTTGCACAATCAAATTGTGAATCTTGTTCCATTCGATTTCGTACGCCGTGAGAATCGGAATCAAATCATCAATGTCCGATGCACTGGCGATGAACGCGGCAAGCGTCTCTTTGCCATCGAAGAACATTTTGCGGCGTCGTCCTGCCGCCGTGACGGGTTGCCAATATTCGACATCGCTAAACCCGGCTTTGTCGAACACTTCATCGGACTGACCGAGAAGCACGCGTCGCACGCGTGGCATACAATCGGGTAAACGCAACGAAGAATACACCCACGCGGCAATATCGGGTTCTTCGCTACGCGCTTTGAGATGCAAAGACGAGTTCATCTGCGTATGGGTCTCGATCAACGCCTTGATTTCGATTTCACCACTCGAACGTAACAGCGAATAGTACGTCCGCATATACAGTTCGATGTCTTCGTTGGCAGCGGATGGAATTCCACGATCCATAGTTCCTCCTGTTGATGACAGAGGACGAAAGACGAAGGACGAAAGCATTCGTCTTTCGTCCTTCGTCTTAAATCCTTCCCTTCAACACTTCGTACAACCAGCGCGGTTCGCCCAGTACGCGTGTGGCATAGTACCACACCAGCGCGATCGCTTCGCGCACTGTGTATTGCACACGCGACAGCGCGCGCGCAAAAGTTGGACTCGACTGTGCCCCCGAACCGTATGCCTCCATTCCCAAATCGCGCGCAATGAGTTCCGCACGATAGAGATGGAACGGGTCACTCACAATCACCGCCGTACGCCAACCGCGCGCGTCCATCAATGCTTTGGCATTTGCCAAATTCTCTTCGGTCGAACGTGAGCGATCTTCCAACACGAGCACCTCCGCAGGTATTCCCGCGCTGACCGCCAGCCGGCGCATCACTTCGGCTTCGCTCGGCGGATTTTTGCCCACGCCGCCACACAAAATCAAATATGGC
>JAOACU010000179.1 GCA_026417715.1 Anaerolineae bacterium
GGGTGTACGGGGATGGACATCATCGAAATTCTGCACAAGAAACGTCTCGATGTTAAAGGACTGGAAGTGAAAGTGACCGGCACGCGCGCAGAAACGTATCCGATGGTGTACACCGAACTCGATGTGACGTACATCGTGCGGGGCAAAGATATTCCCGCCAGCGCAGTCGAACAAGCGATTAAACTTTCGGAAGAGAAATATTGTAGTGTTGGAATTATGATTGGCAAGACCGCCAAGATCAACAGTCGTTACGAGATTGTTGCTGAATAAACGATGAGGCAGAACTATCGCGTGCCGCACGTGGACGCAGACAAGTGCAAACTGTGTCAACGTTGTCCCGTGCGCGCCAAGTGCAAAACCAGAGCGCTGGTGCAATTTGACGCTTACGAACTGCCGTACATTGATCGCGATATTTGCCGCGCGTGTTTGACGTGTGTGGACGAGTGTCCCTTTCGCGCGATTGTGATTGAATAGAGGAAGGTTGGGGCAAGACGGCGAGCCGCCTGCTCCAACCTTCACTTTTTCTTCGAGGACTGGATGGCAAAGAAAATTTTGGTGGTCGAAGACGAAAAGAAACTCGTCGCAATTCTCAAGGGATATTTAGAGCAAGCCGGTTTCCACGTTGTCACTGCAAGTGACGGAGAACAAGCCCTTGCCGTGTTTCGCCACGAAAAGCCCGCGCTTGTTCTACTCGATCTGAATTTGCCCAAACTGGATGGACTAGACGTTTGTCGCGCGCTACGCAAAGAATCGAATGTGCCGATCATTATGGTCACCGCGCGCGTCGAAGAAGCCGATCGTTTGATTGGGCTGGAGTTGGGTGCAGACGATTACATCACCAAACCTTTTTCGCCGCGCGAAGTCGTGGCGCGCGTCCGCGCAGTCTTGCGACGTGCCGAAGGCGAACCCGCGCGCGCGGAAACATTCGTCGCCGGTGAGTTGACACTCGATTTGGCGAAACATTCGGTACGCCTGAAGGATCGTGAAATCGAATTGACGCCGACGGAATTCGATTTGCTCACTGTGTTGATGCAGAATCCGGGGCGCGCGTTTACGCGTCTGCAACTCCTTGACCGAGTGCAGGGCGAAGCATTCGAGGGCTATGAGCGGACGATTGACGCGCACATCAAGAACCTGCGTCAAAAAATCGAACGCGATCCCAAGAACCCGCGTTACATCTTGACGGTGTTTGGTGTGGGTTACAAATTCGCGGAGGATGTGTGAACAGTCTGTTAGCGCGTTTGATGCTGGCTTTCGCGTTGGTGATTTTCATCACCATTGCGATTATCTTTGTCATTGTCAATCAAACGACGGCGAGCGAGTTTCGCGCGTACACGTTTCGCGGCGGAGCCACCGCGCTCGATGCGCTGGCGCGCGAGTTGGAAGCGTACTATGCCGCGCGTGGAAGTTGGCAAGGGATCGAACAATATTTTGCGCAACGCGTGGAACTGGGTGCGGGGAGTGGACGCGGGCGTGGTGGCACACCCCTGATGGCAGGTGTCTTGCTGTGGCTAGCAGACTCTAGCGGCACAATCATCGCCTCGCGCGATGGAACGAATCTGGGCCACAAGGCAACCAGCGCGCAACTTGCCAGCGGTGTGCCGATTCAAGTCGGTGGGAAAAACGTCGGTGTGCTGATTGCCACGTCGTCTAGTCTGACCGCGCTCGACGCGCAGCAACAAGAGTTTTTGTGGCGTGTCAACCTCTCGCTCTTGCTGGCAGGTGGAGTGGCAGGAGTTTTGGCACTCGTTTTGGGTTTCTTCCTGTTCTATCAAATCACTGCGCCGTTAGACGCGCTCACCAATGCCGCGCGCAAGATCGCGGCAGGTGATTTCAGTGTGCGCGTGGCGCAACCGCGCAATGACGAACTGGGGCAAGTGAGTCGTGCGTTCAATGCAATGGCAGAAGCACTAGCCAAGTCGGAAGCGGCGCGCCGCAATATGATTGCGGACATTGCGCACGAACTGCGCAATCCGTTGGGCATTTTGCAAGGGCAGTTGGAAGCAATGCTCGATGGCGTGCTCGCGTTGACGAGCGAATCCATTGCATCGTTGTATGATGAAGTTTTATTGCTCACGCGTCTGGTGAACGATTTGCGCGATCTGGCACTGGCGGATGCAGGACAACTTGGCATCACGCGTCATCCCACCGATTTGCGCGCGCTGGTCGAAAAAACTATCGGCGCGTTCGCGTGGCAAGCCAACGAAAACAACATTACACTTAAAGTGTCTTGTCCAGACGATTTGCCGCGCGTGAATGTGGACGCGCAACGCATCGAACAAGTATTGCGCAACTTGATGAGTAACGCCTTGCGCTACACTCCCGCCGGCGGTCGCATCAATGTTCAGTGTGCAATGGCAAGCCCGCCGACGATGATCGAAGTGCGCGTGAGTGATACCGGTCAGGGAATCCCGCGCGAGGATTTGCCGCACGTGTTCGAACGCTTTTGGCGTAGTGACAAATCGCGCGCACGAGCAGGAGGTGGCGCCGGCTTGGGGCTAGCCATCGCCAAGCAGTTGATTTTGGCACACGGCGGCACAATCGGCGTGGACAGCGAAGCGGGGCAGGGCGCAACGTTCTGGTTCACCTTGCCACTGTGATCAGCAAAACGAAAAATGACGAAGGCATTTGCCTTCGTCATTTTGTTTACGATTATGGCTTGAGTTTCACCGCAACGTTCCAGAAAATTTTGAAACGACAGTAATTTTGTTGATTGGACACGCGACAGGAAATTTCTTGAACGGTATGCGGAGCACCACTTGCCCACGCAATCGCGGTCTCGTAGAACGCCACAGGGATATGACACACGTTCGCGTATGGCGCCGCGATGTTGCCGCGCACGATTTCGGCACAGTAAGGACAATCGTAAATGTCCAGAATGAAATCTTCTCCCTGCCGATAAAACTCGTGTTTGTTGCCTAGTGCGCGCGTCAGTTCTTGCGTCAGCCGATTCATCATCATTGCGACGCGCTCGTGTTTGGTGCCTAGTGCATCGAACGCGCGCAAGAATTGACCGTATGCCAACACACCGCTGCGCGTGAGATTCGTAAAGCCGCGTTGTGCTACCCGCCGAAAGATTTCGCGCGCTTGGACATTGTCGAACACGTGCCACACCACGCCAATCAAACGCTCGTACTCGCGCATCGTCAGCGCTGGAGTATCATTGAGAGGCGGCGGAGAGGAAGCGTAACGTTCCAAACCCGCCAGCGCGAGGACGCGTTGTAAACTCTCGTGACTGGGAGTTTCTTCGGCAATGATGTCGTAACAAATGCGAATCACATACGAAGGGAGTTGACGGTCTGGATTCATTCGCGCCCCTGATGTTTTAGAGTCAACGCACGAGTACTGCCGGGTTTCGATGGCCTGAACCCTGTATGATTTCAAAGTGCAAGTGTGGTCCAGTCGAATTGCCGGTGCTGCCGACACGTCCGATCAATTGTCCTTTCTTGACCGATTCGCCCACTTCGACATTCAGCGTGCTCAAATGCGCATAGCGCGTGACATAGCCGTTGCCGTGATTGATCAGAATCATAAAGCCATAGCCCGCATTGTTCCAACCGGCTTGAATCACATAACCCGAATCGGCGGCGACGACCGGCGTACCTTTGGGCGCACCAATGTCAATGCCCGGATGTCGCGACCAGAAACGTTGTGTGATGTAACCTTTGACGGGCCAGCCGAATGTCCCCGTGCCACGCGCCGCCGTCGCGGGAATGGGACCGCTGTACGCGTACACAATGCGCGGCTGATACGGCTTGAATCCATCGGGCACCATCAGGTATTGATCAACGGTCAGCGCGTATTCAGGATTCTTGAAATCGTGCCGCTCTTGATTGAATTCCAAGTTGATGATTTTCTGAACGAGCGCGTTCGCGTCGAACTTTTTACTTTTGTATTTTTCGGCAATCGAACGAACCGTTTCGCCTTTTTGAACCTTGTGCAACACTCCGCTCACGGGTGGAATGTTCAACACCTGACCCACCGAGAGCATATCGGGGTTGTCTTCTAATTTCGCGTTCGCCCACAAAATCGAATCGGCACTGATCTCGAATTTGTCCGCGATGCTACTCACATTGTCGCCGGGTTGAACGGTGTACTGGATGACTTCGCGGCGCGTGCGTTTGGGAATGTTCGTGATTGGCACGGGAGCGCGGAAAAAGACGGCTTCGGGACTCGGTGAGATATCCGCCCAGAACGCCTCCTCGTCTTCTTCGTTTTCTGTGACCTCGCCGCCACC
This sequence comes from Anaerolineae bacterium, assembly GCA_026417715.1. Classification (GTDB taxonomy): domain Bacteria; phylum Chloroflexota; class Anaerolineae; order UBA4142; family UBA4142; genus VGOB01. The sequence goes on from JAOACU010000179.1 coordinate 4,238, forward strand.
GCGCGCGTTATCGCGGGGGAGCGGCACGCCGCTCGCGGCGATTGTGACCATCACCAGCACAATCAAGCCGATGTGCGAAGCGATGCGCGTCATCAACGGCATATCGTTGACCACGTCACTGGCGACATCGCGCACAGTCAACCACATTGGCGCGAGCCAGACGCGCAAGCGGGCGAGTGGAGAAAGATGAATGTTATCGGGCATAAATGTAACGATGTGCGCGAGATTTACAAGGTGTCCTTGTTCAAGGTGGCAAGGAACTCTTTGTTGTTGTGAGTGCGTCGCAACCGTTGCAGAACGGGCTCCAACGCTTCTTCACCGCCACCCAACATATCAATCATTCGACGCAACGTGTACACACGATTGAGCGTTTCCTCGTCCAACAACAACTCTTCGCGACGTGTACTCGAACGTTCAATGTCAATCGCGGGGAAAATGCGTCGCTCGGCAAGTTTACGATTGAGATGCACCTCGCTGTTGCCTGTCCCCTTGAATTCCTCGTAGATGAGATCATCCATTCGACTGCCGGTGTCCACCAGGCACGTCGCGATGATCGTGAGCGAACCACCTTCTTCCAGATTGCGCGCCGCGCCAAAGAATCGTTTGGGCGGATACAACGCGGCGGGATCGAAACCACCGGTCAAAGTACGTCCGCTGGGTGGCACAGTCAAGTTGTAGGCGCGCGCGAGGCGCGTGATCGAATCGAGCAACACGACGACATCCTTGCCACCTTCGACCAAGCGTTTGGCGCGTTCGAGCGACATTTCCGCGACGCGCGTTTGGTTTTCGACCGCATCATCGAACGTCGAAGAAAACACTTCGGCTTCGACCGAGCGATCCATATCGGTCACTTCTTCGGGACGTTCACCGATGAGCACGACCATCAAGTGCGCGTCGGGATAGTTTTCGCTGATGCCGTTGGCGATTTGTTTGAGGATGGTGGTTTTGCCGGCTTTGGGCGGTGAAACAATCAAGCCGCGTTGTCCGCGTCCAATCGGCGCGAGCATATCCAACAGACGCGTCGCCAAGATATGCGGTTTGGTTTCCAACTTGAATTGCGAGTTGGGGAAAATCGGCGTGAGTTTATCGAATTCGGGACGCGCTTTGGCAGTTTCGGGGTCTAGACCATTGACCGCTTCGACACGTAGCAAGCCGTAGTACTTTTCGGTTTCTTTGGGCGGACGCACTTGACCGATGACCATATCGCCCGTGCGTAATCCAAAGCGACGAATTTGCGATTGCGACACGTACACATCTTCAGGTCCGGGCAACAGATGATCGGAACGCAAAAAACCAATCCCTTCTTCGACGATTTGCAAAACGCCGCCGCCGAAGATCAATCCTTCGCGTTCGGCTTTGGCGCGCAAAAGTCGGAAAATGAGATCGGTTTTCTTCAAGCGCGTGTAGCCGCTGATACCTTGTTCTTTAGCAAGTTCACGTAGTTCGCTGAGGGTTTTACGCTCTAATTCGGCGTAATTGAGGGTTTCAGGCACGCGGAGACTCCATCAATGAGGAAGACGCTGAGCGCGCGTTGCGCGTCAGCCAATCGTTGGAACAGCCAAAACATCGTGAAATCATAAAAAACACATTCAGAACAACAATCGGAGAACCGAGTAGGAACGGTGAGGCAAATACCGAGAGGTCGTGCGCTTGGAGAATCTCTTTGGTAACCTGATTATAACATTTTTGACAGGTCAAGTCAAATTGCAAGTCAGGTGGGTCAGGGCTGGTGCACGGTTGGTTGTTGGCGACTGGAGAGACGCGTCGCCGACGTGTCTGTCCGCACCGCGACCATCACCCGAAGCCGAGCGTTGCAAGGTGAGTAACAAACATTCCCGACGGGAGTCTTACTCTCGTCGGGAATGTTGTTACAAATTGACCTAGCCGCGTGCTCTATGG
>JAOACU010000180.1 GCA_026417715.1 Anaerolineae bacterium
CCGTGAAACCGCGTTGCGAAAAATGCAAAGTCATTCGACGGCGCGGTGTGGTACGCGTAGTTTGTGAAAATCCCAAACACAATCAGCGACAAGGATAATTTGGAGAGTGTAGAGTTTGGAGTTCGGAGTTCAGAATTCGGAGTTCGGAATTCGGAGTAGCACAATCTCTAATCTCCAATCTCCAATCTTTAACTCGGAGGAATTATGGCTCGTATTGCGGGCGTTGATTTGCCACGCACCAAACGTGTGGACATTGCTTTGCGGTACATCTATGGCATTGGACCGTATCGCGCGCTCGAAGTGTTGAATCAAGCGCAAGTGAATCCGGCGATTCGCGTCAAAGACCTTTCGGAAGCGGAGGTCGCCCGCATTCGCGCGGTGATTGATCGCGATTACAAAGTGGAAGGCGATTTGCGCCGTGAAGTCGCGATGAACATCAAACGGTTGCAAGAAATCGGCTCGTATCGCGGTTTGCGTCATCGGCGGAATTTGCCGGTGCACGGACAACGCACGCGCACCAACGCGCGTACCAAACGTGGCGCGCGCAAGACCGTTGCTGGACGCAAACGCAGCAAGGCGAAGAAGTAAACGGAGGATGAATGGCGGAAGAACAAAAATCGGCGGCACGCCGTCCCGTGCGACGGGGAGGCAAGAAAGAGAAAAAAGCCACACCCTATGGGCGTGTGTACATTCAAGCATCGTTTAACAACACTTTGATTACTTTTACTGATGCGCAAGGGAATACGGTAGTCTGGGGTAGCGCGGGTTCGAGCGGATTCAAAGGTTCGCGCAAGAGCACACCTTACGCTGCGCAGATCGCCGCGCAAAACACCGGCAAACGCGCCTACGATTTGGGAATGCGCGAAGTGGATGTGATGGTCAAAGGACCCGGTCCCGGTCGCGAATCGGCGATTCGCGCGATCCAGCAAGCCGGCTTGAAGGTGCGTTCGATTACCGATGTGACCCCCATTCCGCACAACGGTTGTCGTCCGCCGAAGAAACGGCGTGTGTAATTTTTCAGGAGGATGAATGGCTCGTTATCTTGGATCGGCTTGTGTGTTGTGTCGCCGCGAGGGCGAAAAATTATACTTGAAGGGTGATCGCTGTTACACGGCGAAATGCGCCATCGAACGCCGCAACTATCCCCCCGGACCGCACGGTCCAACGGGAACGCGACGCAAGTTGAGCGATTACGCGATGCAGTTGCGCGAAAAGCAAAAAGCGCGCCGCATCTATGGCGTGTTGGAGCGTCAATTCCGTCGCTATTTTGCCGAAGCATCGAAAAGTGCCGGCGTGACCGGTGCCGCACTCTTGCAACTCTTGGAGACGCGGCTCGATAACGTCGTTTATCGGCTGGGCTTTGCCAGTAGCCGCAAGCAGGCGCGCCAATTGGTTTTGCACGGACATTTCACCGTCAACGGCGAAAAAGTCAACATCCCATCGTACAACGTCAAGCCCGGCGCACAGATCGCCGTTGCGGAAGCCAGTCGCAAGAGTGCCTACTTTCAGGCGATTGCCAAAGAACTATCTCATCGCAAGCCGGTCGAATGGTTGTCGTTGAATGTCGAAACTCTCACGGGTACGGTGCTGGCGTTACCATCGCGTCAACAAATTGACACGCCGCTGAAAGAACAGTTGATTGTGGAGTACTACAGTCGGTAGGTGTTGGGGATTAGAGATTAGGGATTAGAGATTAGTGATTGGTGATTCGTGATTCGTGATTAGTGATCGGTGATTGTCAATCTCCAATCTCTAATCTCCAATCACTAATCACTAGTCACTAATCACTAACCCAGGAGGTTCCGCCTTGGAAGCAGTTTTGCCAAAGATCGAAGCGGAAGCAATCTCAAAGAGTTACGGAAGATTTATCATTGGACCTTTGGAGAGCGGCTATGGCGTTATGCTTGGCAATGCCTTGCGACGCGTGCTTTTGGCGTCGTTGCCCGGTGCTGCCGTGACTTCGGTCAAAGTCGAAGGCATTCATCACGAATTCACGCCGATTCCGAACGCCAAAGAAGATATGACGCAACTGATTTTGAATTTGAAACAGTTGCGCTTTAAACTGCACGATCCCGATACGTCGGTACGTTTGCACCTCGAAGCGCGCGGACGCGGCACCGTACTCGCCGGCGATTTTCAATTGCCTGCTTCAGTCGAGTTGATCAATCCCGACCAATATCTCTTGACGCTCGACTCGGACGATGCCACGTTCGAGATGGACGTGACGGTGCAACGCGGCAAGGGCTATTCGCCTGCCGAAGAACGCGGCAAATTGCCGATTGACGAAATTCCAGTGGACGCGCTCTTCAGTCCCATCAAAAAAGCCGCCTTTCGCGTCGAGCCGACGCGCGTGGGGCAGATGACCAACTTTGATAACTTGGTGATGGAGATTTGGACGGACGGCTCGCTGACGCCGCGCGAGGCATTGATCGAAGCCGCCAAGATTTTGGTGCGTCACTTTTCGCTCATCACCGGTTTCGCCGGCGAAGTGGAAGCCGAAGCGATGCCCGAATCCGAAATCCCCAGCCGTGTGTACGACACGCCCATCGAGGAATTGGAACTGTCGGTGCGCGCGTACAACTGTCTCAAACGCGCGGGCATCACCAAAGTTGGCGAAGTGTTGGAGAAACTGAAAAAAGGTCGCGACGAGATTTTGGGCATTCGCAACTTTGGACAAAAGTCATTGGACGAACTCTTGGAAAAATTGCAAAGCAAAAATTTGTTGCAGGTGCTTCAACCTTTGCCCGAATGGATCGCGGCGAGTATCGGCTCGTTGGATACCCCAACCGAATCATCGAGTAGTGAAGAGGAATAGACTATGCGACATCGTGTTGCGGGGCGCGCGCTCAGTCGTGACAAGGATCATCGTCGCGCCCTGTTTCGCAATCTGATTACCGAATTGTTACGTCACGAACGCATCGAAACGACCGAAGCCAAAGCCAAAGCCGTGCGCGCTGACGTGGAGAAGATGATCACGCTCGCCAAGCGCGGCGATGTGCACGCACGTCGTCTTGCCGCGCGCACCGTTTTGGATAAGGATGTGGTCAAGAAATTGTTCGAGAAACTGGGACCGCGCTACAAGAATCGTCCCGGCGGTTACACGCGCTTGTTCAAGGTGGGACCGCGTCAGGGTGATGGCGCGCCCATCGTGATTATGGAGTTGGTGGATCGCGAGGTGTAGTCTGATAGTCATCTAGTCGTCTAGTCACATAGTCGAGTAGTCATCTGGTCAAATAGTCGAATAGTCATCTGGTCACGTGGTTGGATAGTTGCATAGTCGAAAAGTCGTTGTGTTTTTGACTATTCGACTAACGACTATACGACTATTCGACTAACAACTATCCGACTATCCGACTAACGACTACAAGACTAACGACTATGCGACTACTTGCGATTGTAGAATACGACGGGACGGAATTTGAAGGATTCCAGATTCAGGCGCGCAAGCGTACCGTGCAAGCCGAACTGGAACGCGCCCTGCGACGTGTCACCGGCGAAACGATTCGCGTGATTGGCGCAGGGCGCACCGACACCGGCGTTCACGCCTTGGGACAAGGTGTGCATTTCGATACCGCGTGGTCACACGCGCCAGAGGTTTTGCAACGCGCGTTGAACGCCGTCTTACCAACCGATATCGCGATTCGTGCGTTGATGCCTGTGCCCGCCAATTTTTCGGCGCGCTACGATGCACAGAGTCGCACGTATCGTTACACGATTCTGAACCAGCCGATTCGTTCGCCGCTCGCGGCGCGTTACGCGCTCTTTGTGCCTGAACCGCTCGATGTGGCGGCGATGGACGCGGCGGCGCGGCAACTTATCGGCACACACGATTTTGGCGCGTTTGGCACGCCACCGCGCGGCACCAACACCGTGCGCGAAATCTATCGCGCGCACGTGACGCGCGCCGACGCGTACGTGCACATCGAAATCGAAGCGAACGCGTTCTTGTATCGAATGGTGCGGCGCATCGTGGGCACGTTGTTGATGGTGGGCAAGGGTACGCTCAGCGTCGCGCAATTTGCGGAGGTGCTCGCGCGACAACGGCGCGCGGGTCCCGCCGTGTCACCGCATGGATTGTGTTTAATCGCAGTGAAATACGGAGTGATGAATGAAAACGTTTAACACCAAACCTGCCGACATCAAGCGCAGTTGGTACGTGGTGGATGCCACCGGCAAAACGCTGGGGCGTCTTGCGACCGGCATCGCGCGCATCTTGAAAGGCAAGCACAAACCGTACTACACGCCGCATCTCGATTGCGGCGATTATGTGATTGTCGTCAACGCCGGCAAGATTCGCGTCACCGGCAAAAAATTGGATGAGAAATTTTACTATTCGCATTCGGGCTATCCCGGCGGATTGAAAAGCGTCGTCCTGCGTACGCAGTTGGAAAAACACCCCGACCGCGTCATCAAAGCGGCAGTGTGGGGAATGTTGCCGCACGGACGTTTGGGGCGCAAGATGTTCAAGAAACTCAAAGTGTATAGCACGCCCACGCATCCGCATACAGCGCACAAGCCCAAAAAGTTGGAGGTCTAAATGGCTGTCGGAAAATACTACGAGGGAATCGGACGACGCAAATCGGCTGTTGCGCGCGTGCGCTTGTACGCCGGCAATGGCACCTTTACGGTGAACGAGCGACCGCTGAACGAGTACTTTCAGATCGCGCCGCTGATTCAAAAAGTGCAAACGCCTTTGCGCGTGACCAAAAACGATGCGCGCTTTAACGTCTCGGTGCAGGTCAAAGGTGGTGGATTGGCTGGGCAAGCCGATGCGGTCTCGCTTGGCTTGGCGCGCGCGCTCCTCGCCGCCGATACGGCGTTCAAGCCGATGCTTCGCCAAGCCGGTCTGTTGACGCGCGACCCACGCGAGAAAGAACGCAAGAAACCGGGCTTGAAAAAAGCACGCAAAGCCAAGCAATACACCAAACGCTAACAATGTTGCCACAGAAACACACGGAATCTCACAGAAATTTTCAGTGTGATTCTGTGGCTAACTCTACGAGTTAGTGCAGTGCTACCACAATCACAGCGGGCGAGGACACTTCCTCGCCCGTTGATTTTTGCGTCTATGCCACACAACAATCTGCGCGTCCTCGCGCTCAACGCGTTTTTGCGCGGCGCGCACAACAGCATCTACAGCGTCATCTTTCAACCGTTCGCGCTTTCACTCGGCGCGTCAATGACGACGGTCGGTTTGCTCAACAGTTTGAGTGGGATGCACGGCATTTTCACCACGCTCGCGCAATCCGTCGGCGGTTGGCTTGCGGATCGCATCGGGCGCAAGCCGTTCATCGTCGCCGCGAGCGTGCTGGGCGTGATGGCGTACGCTCTGCTCGCGCTCGCGGGCGTGTTGCACGTGTGGACATTGTTACTCGGCGGCATCGTTTTGTTCGGAATGTCCGCGCTCTCACGTCCCGCCATCTCCGCGATGACCGCCGAATCGGTGCAAGCGACGCAACACGGGCGCGCGTTCAGCGTGACGATGGTCGCGTGGCTGGTTCCCGGCGTCCTCGCGCCGCCCATCGGTGGTTGGCTTGCCGATCGGTTGGGGTACGGCGGCGTCTTTCCGATTCTCCTCGCGTTCGAAGCCGCGTCACTGATTCTGGTGTGGCGATGCTTGCGCGAGACGCGCGCCGCGCGCGATACGATCCAGTGGCGCGATTTTGTGCGCGCGTTCGCGCGCTCACTCGTGCCACCCAAAAACTTGCGCGCGTTTTTTATCGCGTGCGCAAGCGATTCGTTCGTGTGGGGAATCGGCTGGGGCTTGCTCAACGGAATGTTGGTCAAGGCGTACGGCTTTACCGTCGAGCAACTGGGGATTATGGCGAGCGTAATGTCGCTGGCGTGGGCAGTGATGCAAATGCCGGTGGGGTGGTATGTGGATCGTCACAATTTGAAAGGGATGATGATTTTCTCCGAGTCGTTGGGCATCCCGCTGATGCTCATCGGCATCACGCAAACGCGTTTCGAGATGTTCATCCTCGCGCAACTCATCTTTGCGCTCACCGCCGCGACGTGGGTGCCCGTCATCAACACCTACCTGACGCGCGCCACGTCACCTGAATCGCGCAGTGAAGCG
>JAOACU010000017.1 GCA_026417715.1 Anaerolineae bacterium
GCCTTGGATGTGCATCACATTCCGCCCCAGTCTTCATTCATTCTGACCGTCAACCATTACGATCGTCCGGAGCTGGCGGCATGGTGGGGCATTGCGGCAATGGTGACCGCAGTGGCAGCACATCGCACAGCCGAACCGCGCGATGTACATTTTGCGATGGCGCGCGAATGGTGGTATCCACGTGGGGTCGGCAAATGGTTCAAGCAACCGTTCACGCGTTGGTTCTTTAGCCGAATCAGTCGCGCCTACGGAACGATTCCACTACCGCCTGCGTTGGAGATGGAGGAATTTCGTGGACAAGGCGCGCTGGCGATTCGTCGCGCGCTCGCGCTGATGCGTGGTGAGCGCCCTGCACTGTTCGGCATTGCACCTGAAGGACGCACCGGTCCCAACTTGGCACTCTGCCGTCCGCCGCGCGGCGCGGGCTTGTTTCTGTTGATGCTCACTCACGATCGCATTCCGATTCTGCCGGTGGGACTCTATGAAGACGATAACGACCGCGTGCTCACCGTACGCTTTGGTGCACCGTACGCCCTGCGCGTGCCGCGCGATCTGCCGCGCGATGAGCGCGATGAAGTCGCAGCGCGCCGCGTGATGACGGAGATCGGCAAGTTGCTCCCCGCGCGAATGTGGGGCGTGTATCGCGAGGAGATCACGAAGGCGAAGGACGAAGAAAAAATTTGCCAAAATTCGCAAGACGTGGTATAAGTTAGATGGATGCCGGCGTAGCTCAGTTGGTAGAGCAGGGGACTCATAAGCCCTTGGTCACTGGTTCGAGTCCAGTCGCCGGCACTGCACCAATGCCCAGAAATTGGGCTTTTTTTGTTTCCCAATGATGAACAAGAGACTACCTGTCCTTTGCACAGTTCACCCTACCGAAACCTTTACGCTTGCTCACAGCCCTCAACGCACGACCCATTTGTACGTCCAAACAACCATTCGAGTAACTCGTCGCGCGCGCGATAGTCGGGGATGATGGCGTCAGCGCCAGCACGCACCAGCACCGCGCGTTTGCGCGGATCAACCCCGTTGCGCGTCTCCTCGTTCGATGCCACTCCCACCGCAATCCCACCAACGGCTTTGGTGTCTGCCATTTCCGGCGCACCATCTCCAAAAGTGACTAGTTCGCCGGGTTGCAACTGGTGGCGCGCAACCAACTGACGAATGACCACCTTCTTGGAATGATTTCGATAGTCCGCGTGCGCACCGAAAATCTCTGCAATGTAGGGTGTCAGATTCAAAAGTGCGGCTTCGGATTTGACGTATTCTTCGTCTGTTCCAGAAACGATGTAACATGTGACGCTACGCGCGCGCAATGCCGCGAGAAAAGTGTGACTCCCCGCTATGCACCACTCCTCAGGTGAACTATGCCCCGCGCGCATTGCTGTAACGCGCTCGTTGACGCGTGCCAGCAAACGTTCGACAAACATCTGCTTGTACGCCTGTGGCGTCTGGGGAACTCCGCCACGTTTTTGCACTTCTTCTGCCAAACGCATCATCTGGTAGATCGTTTGTTGCCCAGAAGATTGCAGGATGAAATCCTCAACCCAACGTTGCAATGTCTCTACATCTTCGCTGTGAGGTGTAGCGCGCAAGGCATCGAGCATCAGGGCTTGCATAATACGATCCCAACCCGCGCGCAGGAGGGAGAGCGTGCCATCAAAATCAAACACCGCGCAACGAATCTTGGCACGCGGAATCTGCGGAGTGATAATTTCAAGCATCGGGGTCGTTTTCAATGAGGCGCAAAAAGGTCTCAACAAGATGTGGATCGAAATACTTGCCGGCTTGTGCGCGCATATACGCGCACGCGCGCGCGCGATCCCATGCCTCGCGATAGGGACGTGGTGAACGCAAAGCATCCCAGACATCTACAATCGCAAAGATGCGCGCCGCCAGCGGAATCTCTTCGCCTTTGAGACCGCGCGGATACCCTGTGCCATCCCATCTCTCATGGTGGCAGTAGGGAATATCTATCGCGTTGCGCAAGTATTCAATCGAAGACAAAACCTCGTAGGCGTATTGCGGATGCTTTTGCATCTCCTCGGCTTCTTCGGCAGTCAGTTCGCCTTTCTTTTGTAAAATGTGATCGGGAACAGCAATTTTGCCAATATCGTGTAACAACGCGCCGCGTCTCAGATGCATCACCTCATTTTCGGAGATACCGACGGCGCGCGCAAGGCGTACGCTCAGTTCTGCTACACGCTGAGTGTGACCTTCGGTTTCGTGATCGTGCAGATCAAGGAGGCGCGACCACGCCTCGATGGTCGAATCATAGGCAACTCCGAGTTCCAGATTACTGCGTTGCAAATCGCTCACCGAGTTGGCTAGTTCGATCGCAATCGCGGCTTGCCCTGCTAATGTTTCGAGGAATTCCCACCATTCCGTTGTGGGACGATGTGCGGTGCGGTAGAAAATTTCCAGCACACCTTGTAACTGTCCCTTGGCAACAAGAGGCGCGGCATAGTAGGTGACAAACCCTTCTGCCAAACACAACGTAGCGCGTGGGTCTGCCATTGCCGCTAAATCGGTATGCTGGACGATGCGTTGCTCTAAGATCGTCTTCAGCGCATAACTTTCTCCGGTCGGCAGGCGATAGGCAGAGTACGGCGCGTAGCGAAAACCTTGTCCCACCACACATTCAAGAGTTTGAGTCTGCCGATCCAAGACGTGCACACAGGCGGCATCTGCACCCAATTGCAAGAGGGCTTGATCGAGTAGGATATTCAAGGATACCCGCAAGTCGGGCGTTGCGCTGATCGCCATATCAATCGTGTGTAGCGCGTTCAGGCGTTGCACTTGGCGTTCGGTCTGTTCGTAGAGATTCGCGCGATGAATAGCACTGCCTGCCATCTCTGCTAGCGTCTGTGCTAGCCGCGCCTCGGTAGGTTGAAGTACGCGCGGCAGTTGAACCGCAATCAGCATAACGCCAATCGTTGCGTGGGTTGTGCGAATCGGGACAAGCACACCACCCCAGCCCGCTGGAATACAGTTATGACACCCCACTTCGCGCATCAACGGATCGGTGCAAAATTCGCGCGCGATGTACACAGTGCCTTGCGTGAGAATAGGTTGGACAATTTCTCCTGCTGACAGCAACGCACTATAGTCCGCGCGAGTAAATAGACCGCGCGCAAGCACTTCTTGACTGGCGCGTTCAGCATCGTAGAGTATAGCCAGCCCATCTCGCGCGCCGAGCGCGCGCAAGGTTGCCTCCAAGACAGCGGCAAGAATATCGCGCGTACCTAACGCGGTGCGAAGTGCCGATGACAGTTGGTTCGTCGCTTCGAGTTCGCGGAGGCGTTGTTGCGTTTCCTCGAACAGGCGCGCGCGTTGAATCGCCACAGCAATTTGGTCGGCGATGGTGACGAGTAGTTGCTGGTCTTCTTCGTCGTACACGTTGGGAGTGTACGCTTGAGTGCTAATCACGCCAACAACTTGTTCTCCAAGCAAGATGGGTACACCTAACCACGCGCGCGGGATTTGCATCGTTCCAAACAGCATTTCGGGAGTGGGAGGCGGAAAACGTGTATCGGCGGTATAATCTTGAATCAACAACGGACGTTGTTCGCGAACAATCCAAGCCCCCAAACCGTTCCCCAATGGCTTTCGCGTCGGTTGTTCGCGAATCCCTTGATCAATCCGAATGCGATAATCGAGTTCGTTGGTTATGGCATCATACAGCGCGAGATAAAAGGCATCGCAAGGCAAGAGCGAGGTGATCTCGCGATAGACCGTTTCCAGAAGATCGTCCAAGCGCGCAGGTTGATTGATCGCATTAGCAATGCGGTTGAGGATGGCAAGTTGATTCGCGCGTTGTTGCGTTTCCTCCATCAAGCGCAGACGTTTGATGGCTAATGCGACTTGATTCGCAAAGAGAGACAACAGTTCCATCTCACGTCCACCCAACGTAGGTGGAGTACGGTAACTGAGATACAACACCCCCAAGTTGATGGGTTGATCGCGCAAGGGAACGACAACCGCCGCGCGAATATCGTGTGCGCGCGCTACGGGATGCAACAGTTGGGGATCGTTCGCGAAAAAGGGTTGACCACTGCGCCAAACTTGGCGCGCCAAGCCCGCTGGTCGCGGTGCCAACTCTTCCTGAGGAACAGATTCGATGCCAACACCATAGCCAAAGGTGTGATTCCCTTGCGCGTCGAAGAGATGCATCCACGCACTCGTGGCGGCAAAGGTCTCGCGCAAAATCTGTGTTGCGCGTTGTGCCAAGACCGTGACATCTTCGGCGGCAAGCATTTGGTTGCTCAAATCATACAGACGCGTCAAAGTGTGTAGTGAAGATTGTAACTCGCCGAATAGGCGTGTGTTTTCCAGTGCTACTGCCGCTTGATTCGCAAACAAGCCCAACAAGCGCTCGGCGTCCGACGAAAAAGCATTGCGCCGAGTACTCAAGACTCCCAAGACCCCAAGCAAACGTTGTTCGCGCTCAATCGGTATCCACATCCCCGAACGAATGCTGGGGTCTATTTCAACATAGCGTGGATCTGCCGAAACATCGGGCAAGTACAGTGGCAAATGCTGCGCCGCGACCCATCCAGGAACAGGTATCTCTTGGGCAAGTTGGTGCCATCGCGCCGTGATGTCTGCATCATACCCGATACACAGTTCGGGTTCGAGTTTAGCGCGCAGCGGATTGTAACGGAAAAAACTGACGCGATCGGCACGCAAGACACGCTGAGCAATCGTGAGGAGATGTTCGAGTTGCGCGCGCGGCTCTAAAATGCTGTTCAATGCCAAACCCGCATCGTACAACAACGCCAGTTGCTCGGCACGCGTCTGCGTTTCTTGCCACAGGCGCGCGTTGTGAATAGCACCCGCCACATAACTGGCAAAGAGAGTGAGTAGGCGAATGTCTTCGTCATTAAAGCGACGTGAGGATTCACCCCATTCGGCTACCGCTAACACTCCCAACAGTTCACCGCGATACAGCAACGGAACTTGGAGCATCACCGAGACGGGTGTGTTGGCAAATGCCGCGGCTTGATGTTCCCAACGATGGTAATCGTTGACGATCATCGGTTGTTGCGTTTGAGCGACGCGTCCCGCCATTCCTTCGCCTAGTTGCAAGCGCGTACCGAGCGGCACATCAATTACCTTGCCCTTTTGCATCACAAATTCCAACTCGCGCCGCGACGCGTCGTAGAGAAAGAGAGCACTGTGTGCGGTTGCCATCAACACACGCGCGCGCTCGACAATCGTTTCGAGTAGAACAGTTGGGTTCTGTGGTATGCTCACATCGCGCGCGGTTTCCGCTAGCAATGCCAAATGTTGGGCGCGCGTTTCGGCTTGGGATAGTAATCGCGCGTTCTCGAGCGCTAACACGGCTTGATCGGCAAATGCCTGCAGACGTTGCGCGTGAGTGGCGTTGAAAAAGTTAGGCGTGGCACTATCCAAACTGAGCAAGCCGAGGACTTGATGCTTGAGACGTAGCGGCGCGCTCACGTGCGAGCGAATCCAACGCGTTTCGGGAAAATCTACCCAGTCGGACACCTGACGCGTATCTGCGATCACAGTGGCTTGACGCGTCTCGATGATTCTGCGGATGTTGGGCGTTGCACTCACCGAAAGAGATTGGCACAACCCCCAATCCTTTCGCGGGACTCGAAAACGATGGCGCACGAGACGCGCAGTATCACCTTCCACAAGCATCAGATTCGCACTATCGTAGGGCACCACACGCTCGACGTTGATCAAGATACGATTCACGACCTCGTCAAAGTCGAGTGTGCTGTTCAACGCAGCGGCAGTATCGCGCAGGGCTTCGGCAAGTTCGCGCGCGTCGCGTTCGGCTTGCAGGAGACGCGCGTTTTCAATCGCGTTGACGCATTGTTGCGCGACGGCTTGGAGAAACGCGATTTCAAACGGGGCAAACTGGCGCGGTTGACGATGCCACAAAACAATGCCGCCCGTGAGATGATCGTTGCGAAACATCGGTACGGCGAGAATCGAGCGGATACCTTCCTCGCGTACGAGATCGGCAAAGCGCGGCTCATAACCCACTTGAGTATCAGGGACTTGGATGGGACGTCGCTCGATGATCGCGCGTCCAATCGCACCTTCTCCTGGACGCAAGCCCATCGCGTTGAGAGTTTCGATAAACGCGCGGCTCACCCCATATCCAACCGCCAAACGAAGCACGCCGTTTTCATCGGGCAGATACACGCCGCTCGCATCCGTTTGCGCGAGTTCTGCGGTGGTGCGCGCAATCACCGTGAGAACCTGATTCAAGTCCGATACGGCAGTCACCTGACGACTGAGGTTGGTGATGGTTGCCAATTCTTCCGCATGTTGGCGTAGGGCTTCCGCCGCACTGTGTTGTTCCGCCGCGCGCTGTTGCAACGTGATCGCCATCTGATCGAGCGCGTACGCGAGTTGTCCCAACTCACTCGCATCGTACGTCTGCTCAGTGCGCGCGCCAAGATCACCGGCTTGGATGCGCTGAGCCGTGTGTAACATCGCACGCACACGCTGGGTAATAAACCGATCGCCATACCACCATGCGGCACTCATTGCTAGAAGAGCCACGAGAATCAGAGCCACAGCATCACGTTGCGCGACGCGGTCAATTTCGGCATAGACCCAAGATGTGGGCAGACCAACACCCAAATAACCGTCGTTGCCCAAAGCGACAAAGGCATAGAGTCGTGTGATGTTATCTGCATCACGAATCTCCGCTGTATGTTGCGCGGCAGGGAGTTGTGCCGCTTGCGCCGGCAGCGCGCGTATCGGCGCGCCCAGTTCGAACACGTCGAAATCAGGATAACGCAGCGCAAAGGCATGCTCGCGTTCGATCAAAGCAAAGGTGCTATCGGCAGGTAGTTTTTGCACTTCAGCGAATTCGCGCAACCACGTAGGATTCAAAGATGCAAAGACGGCGCCCTGAACCTGGTTCTTGTCATCCACGAGGGGTATCGCCAAGTTGATGGTTGGCGTGCCAACGATTTTGCTGATCTCAAACTCACCCAACCTCACTTTTTGTTGCAACACGCGCGCAAAATACGGATGCTGGCTGAGGTCAAGGGGCTGTTCAGGCATTACCGCCGCGCAGATCAAATTCCCTTGCGCATCGAGTACGCCCAGATTGGCATACAATCGGTTGTGGCGGAGCAATTCATCGAACAGGATCGTGCAGGCAATTGGACTAGGAGTGGTCGTCTGTTGATACTGCGCGAGCGAGAGGAGAAATTGATGTGCGGTGCCAAGGAGGGCATACTGATCCGCTACCGCGCGTTGGGCAATTTCGACAAGACGTGCTTGTGCCGTGCGCGCGCTTTGTTGGCGTCGTTCGTACAAATCGTACAACGCGAGACCAAAGAGTGGTAACAGCGCCACGATGACGAGAAGAATCAAATGTAGGCGTAAACTAGACAGACCTATCTTCATAGTGCAGGAATTTACCGAAGGACTTGCGTTCGATGTTCGGCTCATCCATCATAGCGCGAATCGTGGTTCTCGTCAACAATAAACACAACTCACTTCCACGACTGGTGCAAAGTCGGCGTTGGCGACTGGAAGTCGCCGCGACAAAGACCCGAAGCCCGCCTTCGCGGGCTATTGTCAGCCGACGCAGGTCGGCTTCGGGTGGTTGTCAGAGTGAATTTATTCGCCTGTCAATAGACTTTGCACCAGCCTTGCAACTCACTTCGCTCTTGGGTAGAAAGAGTTTAGACCTCACAGGTCTGAGAGACCTGTGAGGTCTAAATCAACCCGTCCTCTGCGTAAAAAACCCGTCGAGTCTGGAAGACCTGACGGGTCTAGGATTTCCGAGTGTTTGTCTGTAACACTTGGTCAACCCCGCGCAACCGCGTGCGCAAAATTTTTTGTGCGCGCGAAATATCGAGTGTGCAATCGCGCGGACGCGGTGTGGGACTCGATGCGCTGAGCGCGGGCACGAATTTCGGTTCGATGTGCAACGCGCGCGCGAGTTTCAATCCAAATTCGTAACGACTCAGGCGTTGCGCGCCAGCGATGTGCAGAACTGCGTTGGGGATTGCTTCGAGCAAAGATTGCTCTCGCAATGACATTGTCAGTTCGATGAGCGCGTCGGCGAGATCGTCAATGAAGATGGGACAGCGATACTCGTCGGTGAAGAGACGCGGCATTTCGCCGGCAAGCGTCTGGCGCGTGCGCGGATCCATCGGCGCGAAACCATAGACCAGCGATGTGCGCACGATGAGCGCGCGCGGGTGTTCCGCGCGAACGATTTGCTCGGCGCGCGCTTTCGATTCGCCGTATGGCGTAATCGGCGCAGGCAGCGCGTCTTCGTTATAGGGTGCGTGTTCGCCGTCGAAGACAACATCGGTGGACAAATGGATGAGGTGCGCGCGGACGCGCTGCGCCGCGCGTGCGACGTTGCGTGTGCCGTCCACGTTCGTCACCATCATCGTCTCGCCCGACATTTGCGCGGCGGTGTGAATCACGACATCGGGTCGAAAAGCCTCCAAGACGCGCGCGACGGCATCCGCATCGCAAATGTCCAAACGAAACGCGGCAACGTCGGCACGCTCGATGGGATGCGTGAGGTACGTTGCCGCGATTTGCCATTCGCGCGGTGCACGGCGCAAAATGCCCGCGCCGATGTAGCCGCTACCACCAGTGACTAATAGTTTCATCGTTTGATAGTTGCATAGTTGGATAGTTCCGTTTGTTACTCAACCAACGATAAAACTATTGAACTAGGCAACTATTCCACTTCACCTTTGAGTGCAATCAACGCCGCGTGATCCTCGCGCGAAATTTCGGCTTGCAAGTTCTCTAGCGCGACGCGCGCGGCTTCTTGCTCGGCGATTTGTTTGCTCCGCCCGGTGCCGCGTCCATACTCGCGTTCGTTGATGAACACGGCAATCGTGAAATCCTTGGCGTGGTCGGGTCCACGCGTTTCAACGAGCCGATACTGGGGCGTGGCTTGCAACTTGCCCTGACTCAATTCCTGTAGCATACTCTTGGCGTCGCGGTCGAGGCGAAGCGCGTAGATGCGTTCGGCTTCGGCGGGAATCAAACGCAAAACGACGCTACGCGTCACCTCAAAACCTTGATCGAGGTACATCGCGCCAATGACGGCTTCAAACGCGCCAGCCAAAAGAGGCACGCGTTCGCGTCCGCGCGCGGCTTCTTCGCCGCGCGACATCAAGATATGTTGGGGCAAGCCCAAGTCAATCGCAAAGCGCGCGAGCGTTTCGCCTTTGACGAGCGCGGCGCGAATCGAAGTCAAATCGCCTTCGCTCATTTCGGGAAAGTGATGATACAAATATTCTGCCGCAACAAAATCGAGAATCGCATCGCCCAAAAATTCCAAGCGTTCGTTGTCGAGATATGGCAAGTCGGGATTTTCGTTGAGATACGAGCGATGCGTGAGCGCGCGCGTTAAAAGCGATTTGTCTTTAAAAGTCACTCCCAAACGGGTTTCGAGTTCCATAAAATTTTGGTTTGTAACACAGTTGTAGGGTAACTACTCAGCCGTACTGAATGTCCGCCACAGAGCACACAGGGGTCACAGAGAAATTTTTGTTTTTCTCTGTGTTCCCTGTGGCATACCTGAGTAGTTACGAAAATTCGGTGTGATACTGTAGGACAAGTCTGCAAACTTGTCCTACATCTGCGTAACGTCAGTTCGTAAACCACTGTGGGGAATGTGCCGCGTTGTTGCACATTCCCCACAGTTTCTACATCGCCCAATACTTGGCAATCCATTCTGCGGTGAAGGGAAGAGCGCGTAACACTACATCCAACAAAAGCCCCAGGATGAGATAGCCGCCGAATTTGCGATTGTGCTGAAAAGCAAAACCAGCGAACCAGACGGGCCAGGCGGGCCACCATTCAGGAGGTTGCGGCGGCTTGGGATTGTTCATCATCTTGATCGCTACGAGTGCTTCCTTGTAGGCGAGGAAAACGATTAGCATTACGGGTGTAAAGTAGCGCGGCACAAAGACAAGGTAGGCGATGACCACATAGATCAGAAGAATCGCGGCTTGATTGACGCGACGCGCTATACCTTCGCCGATGCGCACCGGAAACGTGCCCACACCCTTGGCGCGATCATCATCGCGCTTGTCAATGTGTTTGGCAATGTTGATGGAAGCGACACTCAACCCAAAGGGAATACCGGCGAGTGCGACATTCCACAGATTCGTGGGATTGTGTACGCCCGCGCCCAGCGCCAGCACAAAGTACACGCCCGTAATCATAATCGGTCCCCAAATCAAAAATATGGCAAGTTCGCCGAGTGCCAGATATTTGAGGGGCCAGGTGTAAAAGAGCAAGACGAACGCGCCAAAGAGGAATAACCCAGCCACGTAGGGATTGAAATTGGTGTAGAGAAGTGCATACACGCCTCCTAGTGTGGCAATTATCCCACTGACGATGAACCACTGAATCTGTTGCGATTTGGTCCAGAAACCTTGCACAAGTGGATGAACACCGTACTGCGTGCGAAAGTAATTGTCCTTGTCCACACCGCGACTATAGTCGGTATAGTCGTTGAGTAGATTGTTCGTACCGTGCGCGATGAACAAACTGAGTGTCAGAATCAGAAATGGTCCCCACGCAAAAAAGCCATCGCGCCAAGCCAGCAGACCCGCGATGACACACGAATAGACGGTGACGAGGGTCACAGCGGAACGCGTCGCAATCAACCACTTGGAGATCACATCGAGCGCGTCCCATTCTTCTTTTTTGTCTAGTTTGACTAGTTGCCAAATGGCAGTCCGCCACATTGCGAAATTGATTTTCATACGCACTCCTCCTCGAAGCGAATTTTATCACGTTACGGTAGTGATCAAAAAGTAATGCTGAGAGTGTCATTCTGAGGCGCGTTTCTCGCGCCGAAGAATCTCTCAAAAGACTTGGCGAGACGCTTCGCTGCGCTCAGCGTGAAAGTGCCTTACCAGCATTACCTGTGTAGCACCACCCACGTTACATAGTGATCGAATTCGGCAAACTTGTCTACTGGGCGGGTACGTAGCCAATCGGTGCGCGCGTGATTTCTTCGACCGGCAACACGTCAATCAACTCGTACGCGCGCGAACCCAAGCCGAGTTGCTCGCCGTACTCGACGACTTTGTACGGGTCCTTGAGCGGACCGTGCAACTGGCGAAACGGATGCCCCTCGCGCGTGTGCACTTCCATCGAGGTTGGGATGTTTTCTTCGATCAATCGTTCGCGCGCGCTCACATCGAGCACGGCTTGGTCAATGGCGACAATATCGTCCGAACCGAAAATGCCCACATCGCGCAGAATCGGCATACTCGTAAAGCCAAAGCAATCGCACACCGGCGTTATGTGCGTTGCCAAACTGATGTGAATCGCTTTGCCTGGCGCAAACGTTGAGAGGACGATACTTGCGCTGATGGCACATGCTTCTTGAAAAGCGTGGAAATTTACTGGATCAATCTTCAAACTGCCCGGCGGTGCCACTTGCAAACAACGACCACATTGATTGCATTGTTCAAAGTGAAGGTGCAATTCATCGGGCTTGTTTTTGTCTTCCACGATTGCCTTGTGAGGACACGTCGCAATGATGCGTTGACGTGTCTCGGCATCGGGACAATTTTCGGCGAACCAGTAACGATCATAGTGCATTGTGTCGTGCATCGCACTGCGCGTTTTGCCAATCATACAACCCAGCGCGATATTCTTGAACGCCGCACCAAAACCGCAACTGGGATGCCCCTTGACGTGTGCCAGGTTGATGAGAAACGTTGCGTCTTGGATCATTCCTGCCACGCCCCACTCTTGAATGTTCTTAAATGGACGCGTGTGCGTGTAAAAATATTTTTCGCCCAAACCAGCGGCAGGATAGACGTGACCTCCTAACTTCTCGGAAGAATAGCCGCGTTCCTCCGCGCCGTTGACGTCCCAGTGGACATCGGTGACGAATGGCTTGCCACCACCTTCTTTCACTGCTTGGACGATTTTGCGCACAAAGACCGGATGCACTGTCGAATAGCCAATGTTGTTGCCGACGTGCATTTTGATTGCGACGATTTCGTCCTTGACGCGTTCGCGCACACGCAAGCGTTCCAGAATCAAATCGAGTTTAGCCGGCAAGGTTTCTTTGGCTTCCAAGCGACATTGGCGCGCCGAACCAAAATAGACAGGACTTGGCATTCGGTTGACCTCCTGTAATTACTGATGTTACGCACGCTACATTTCACGCCAAATTTTCTAGCCCCTCGCGTAAGGTGAGTGAATGCAATTTTAGCCACAGGGAACACAGAGAACATACAGAAAAAACTCTGTGACCTCTGTGAACTCTGTGGCAACTACACTTCGGTCACCACAGGAATCACCATCGGACGGCGATGAGTTTGTTGATACAAGTATTGGCTTAGCGCATCTTTGAGTTTCGCGCTGAGTATGGCACTACTGCCACCTTTCTTGATAGCATTCAAAATCACTTGCTTGGCACCGGCGAGTACTTCTTCGGCTTGCTCGGTGTAAACAAAACCGTGTGTGATGATTTCGGGTCCGAACACCACCTCGCCGGTGTGCGCGTCGCGCGTGAGCACAGCGACCAAGAAACCATCTGCCGAAAGATGATGACGTTCGCGCAAAACGGTTGTACCCACATCGCCCACACCCAGTCCATCCACTAACACATCGCTGGCGGGCACCTTGTCGCGCGCGACGCGCGCGTGTCCCTGTTCGTCGAATTCGATCACCGCGCCGTTTTCGACGGTGAAAATATTTTCGGGTGGAATGCCCAACGATTCGGCAAGGCGCGCGTGCAACACCAAATGCCGATACTCGCCATGCAAGGGAATGAAATACTTGGGACGCAGTAGATTGATGAGCAACTTTTGTTCTTCTTGGCTCGCGTGTCCCGAAACGTGCACGTGCATCAAATCGGAATAGTACACGAACGCGCCGGCGCGAAACAAGTTATCGAGCGTACGATTGACCGTTTCTTCGTTGCCCGGAATCGGTGTTGCCGAAAGGATCACCGTATCGCCGGGAATCAGCGAGACTTGCTTGTGATCGTGATGCGCCATTCGGACTAGCGCGCTCGTCGGTTCGCCTTGTCCGCCAGTGCAAACGATGACGATGCGATTGACGGGATAGCGATGCAACTCGTCCACGCGAATCAGCACGTCTTTGGGTGCGTGCAAATAGCCGAGTTGCGCCGCCATCTTGACATTGTCTTGCATCGAGCGACCAATGATGGCGACTTTGCGATTAAAGCGCGCGGCAATGTCAATGATTTGCTGGATGCGCGAGATGTTCGAGGCAAACGTCGCCACAATCACGCGCCCTTCCGCTGAGCCAAAGACGCGCGCAAAATTATCGTTGATGCTCATCTCGGAGGGCGTATAGCCCGGCGTATCGGCGTTGGTACTGTCGCTGGTGAGCGCGAGAACGCCGCGTCCGCCTAGTTCGCCGAGTTTGGCAAAATCGGTAAGATGTCCATCCACCGGACTTGGATCGAATTTGAAATCGCTCGAATGCACAATCGTTCCCAGCGGCGTGGTAATCGCCAAGCCGATGCCATCGGGAACGCTGTGGCATACGTGAAAGGTCTCGATGGTGAACGGCTCGATGCGAAACGTATCGCGTGTGGAAATTGTGTGCAGCGTGGCACTGCTCAAAAGTTTGTGTGCTTTGAGTTTGACTTCGATCAAACCGCGCGTGAGGGGCGTGGCATAAATCGGCACATTCAGGCGCGGCAAGATGTGGGGCAGCGCGCCGATGTGATCTTCGTGTCCGTGCGTGATGACGATGCCGCGCACGCGGTCGCGATGTTCGAGCAAGTAGGTGATGTCGGGGATGACAATGTCCACGCCGAGCATATCGCTTTCGGGGAACATCAAGCCCGCGTCAATCACTAGAATCGCGTCGGCGTACTCGACGAGCGTCATATTTTTGCCGATTTCACCGGCGCCGCCAATGGGAATGATTTTGAGTTTGGGTTTCATTGTAATTCTACTCACGGCAAATCAACGGCAGGAAGCAAGATATGATCGTTACCATCACTCGTGCGCAAGCGCGTGCCCGTTGCGGCATCGTACACGCCAATCGCGAGCCGATACGTTCCCGATGGCACATCGTCCAAGTGCAAGGTGTGTACATCGGTCACGTACTCGTCTTCGATCCAGCCAGTTGTGGGGAACGCGCCGTTGCCGGGAATCGCATCGCCTACGGTGAGGATACGATTTTGAGCATCGAGCAGGTGCACAAAGACGGTGTACGAGGTGTTCATCGGTGCAAGCGCGCGCCAGTACAGCGTCACGTGCATTTGCTTGGCGTTCAGTTGTACGTCATAGCCCAGCAATTTCATTTTGTTGTCGAACACAGCTTCCCACGCGCGCGGGATGGCTGGCGCGCTCATCACGCGCGCGCGATTTTTGATTTCGACTTTTCCCAAATCAACCACTGTTGGAATGAAAGGCAACAAGGTTGAACCAAGCAACGTGTTGTCGCGCGCGACGGTGAGTTTCAATGTGTAGATGCCATCGGGAAGATTGGCGGGTAGATAGACGATTGGAAAATCGCGCACAAAGATATACGGTTGCCACTGAAACGGTGGATAAGTCACGCTGATTGGTGTATCACGACTCGCGACGAGTTTGCCTTGTCCGTTTTCCAACGACCAACGCGCAACGAGATTCGTCGGTAATTTTTGCCACCCTGCACGCCATAACAGCGTGATGGGTACAGCATCGCCCGGACGAAGCGGCGCGCGTGTGTCGTGCGAATAGCCCACGAGCGCAAGGAGACCAAAATCGGCGGACGCGATTTTTTCAATGTGCCAACGTTCACGACGCGGTGTGTGGGCATCGGCATTCAGCGCGATTTTTTGCAAATCGGTTTGCCCCAGCACCTCGCCCGATGTGGCATCGTACAACGTGACGTTGAGCGTGTACTCGCCCGGCGGCGTACCGAACAGAATCGGCACATCGTACGTGTCCACGACGATCTCGCCCACGCGCCACGCGTGCGTGGGATACGCGTCGCGCACCGGGCGATGATCGGTTTGTCCTACGATGCGTCCATCGGCGCGCAAAATTTTCAACGAGACGAACGCGTCAGACGTCATTCGTTCGTTGACTTGCCAGTATAATGTGACGCGAAACCATTTGCCACTTTCGATGTGTTGACTGCGCGGTGTTTCCTCAAATAACGCGCGCACGTTGTAGCCAATCAGTTTCACCGCACCCATTTCTGCTGCCAGCGGACGCGACACGGCGGGCGGCTTGGTCAGCGGTTGCGATTGTACGCGAATCAATGTGCCTACCGATGCCAGCGAATATTTTTCAGCCAAGCGCGGCAACGCGCGCGTGAGATACACCGCACGATTTTGTTGCAGCGCGGTGTCAATCGCCGCGCGGCGCGCTTCTTCCTCGTCAGCGGCAATCGTTTCAAGGTTCGGATGTAAATTGTACGCGTCCTGCAAGTATCGAATCAAGGTCATCTCACCCAGAATGCCGATCACCGTTGAACGTTCCTCGAATGGTTGGGTCATCCAATCCATTCCAAGATCGTGCGCGTCCCAGTGCGACGATAAATCGTTGGTCGCGAAATTCGCGTTGAGCAAGTAAATCGGAATGAGGCACAGGAGCGCGGTGATGAGAAGACGGAGGACGAAGGACGGAGGACGCAGGAGCGCGAAGAGTGCGTCGGCGCCTGCGCCGATCAAAAGCGCGCCGAGCAAAAACGTTGTCAAGAAGTGCACTTCGACATCTGCGGTGCGATAGTTGAACACGAAGACGAGTTGTAACGCGAGCGCGCTGACGAGGAGCACCCACTCGCGCGTGCGTCGCCACAATCCGGCGATACCGATTGTTGCCAGCGCGAGACCAACGAATGTAAATTGTTCTTGAAACAGCGTTTGGTAGAATGCGACATCGTGAACCACGTTCAACGGATTGTCCGTGATGAACGCTACATACTTGGACGCGGTAACCCACTCGATAAAACCTGCCAATGTGTTCTCGTATGTCCCATCGGCTGAACCGACACTACCACGCAAGGGCAAATAGCCGTACAACACCAACGGCGCGAGAAAAGCGAGCGCGGCGCGCGCAAGCACCTGCCACTCGCGCACAATCGCGCGATTGACGAGTACGATGTAGAGCGCAATCGCGGGATAGAGCAACGCGGTCAAGCGATGGTGCGTGAGTCCTAGTCCCATCGCAAAAGCAAGCGCGTACAAAGTGTAAGGCGTAGTGCGCTTTGCGTATTCGAGGGTCAGCCAGAGGATGAGCGCGACGAGGAGCATTTGTAGCGCGTACACCTCCGCGACGACGGCTTGCGCCCAGAACGTCTTGCCTACCGCAAAGATCAGTGCGGCAACGAATGCCGCCGCGCGCGTCGTCACGAGTCGCTGAGCAATCGCATACACGAATGCTACCGTGAGCGCGGCGCAGAACGCGGAAAACAGATTTAGGCGAAACGCGGCATCGTGCAAGGGAACGATCAGCGTAAACAGTTTGCCCAGCATCGTGTACAGCGGGTAGCCCGTCGGGTGCAGAATACCGAGACGTGGAACGACGTACTGAATTTCCAACGAATCGTCAAAGGGACCCAACACGGAGGGCGCCAGCGTCTGCGTGTACAGAGTGAACGCGAGCGCAAAGAGCAACGCACTCACAAGTCCATCGCGTTTTTCATTCCACCATCCGAGCATAGCACGACTATAACACAAACCACAGAGAAGCGCAAACATTATTGACAAACTGCGCCAATGTGTGGTATCTTTGGTATGCCGCCGAGCGTTGGAGGCAATGACTAATTTCTGCAAGGAGGGAGAAATGAACCGACCGTGGCTCAAGTTCTACGACAAGGGTGTCCGTCCGAATCTAGAGTACCCCGCCGTACCGATGCACTATTTTTTGGAGCAATCGGCTGCCAAGTATCCTAACAACCCGGTCACGATTTTTGGGAATGGGAGTAAACTAGATGCAACGATGACCTATCGTCAACTGGACGAACAGGTCAATCGGCTGGCGAACGCGCTGGCGCAAATGGGCGTCAAGAAAGGCGACCGTGTGGCGCTCTACCTGCCGAACTGTCCGCAGTTTGTCATCGGTTATTACGCCATCTTAAAACTGGGTGCCATCGTTGCGCCGAACAATCCTCTCTACGTTGCTCGCGAACTCGAATTTCAGGTGAACGATTCGGGCGCGGAAACGATCATCTGCCTCTCGCGCTTTTACCCCAATGTGCAAAAGATTCGCGCCAACACCAAACTCCGCAATGTCATTGTAGCCAACATCAAAGAGTACTTTTCGCCGCTGCTCAAATTGCTCTTCACCCTTGCTAAGGAAAAGAAAGAGGGGCACCACGTCACGCTCGATCCCGGCGATCATTGGTTCCCAGATGTCATCGCGCGCGGTGCACCGACCAAACCGAACGTCGAAGTGCGTCCCGAGGATACCGCTGTTTTGCTCTATACTGGCGGTACCACTGGTGTTCCCAAAGCCGCTGAGATTACGCATCGCAACATCGTCGCGAATACGATTCAATGTCGCGAATGGTTGCCGGGACTGCAAGAGGGCAAAGAAATTACACTCACCGCATTACCGTTGTACCACTCGTACGCCATGACGACGTGTATGAACTTTGCCATCTATACCGGCGGCGCGATGATCTTGATTCCCAACCCACGCGAACTGGTCAGCGTGCTCAAGGCGATCAATCTACACAAGCCGACGTTGTTCCCAGGTGTGCCGACTCTCTACAATGCCATCAACAATTTCCCCGACTTGTCCAAGTACGATCTCAAGTCAATCAAGGTGTGCATCAGTGGCGCGGCGGGCTTGCCCGTCGAAGTGCAAAAGAAATTCCAAGACCTCACCGGCGCGCGCTTGGTCGAAGGGTACGGCTTGAGCGAAGCATCGCCGGTAGTGACCGCGAATCCGGTGTACGGTGATAATCGCATCGGCACGATTGGTATCCCCTGGCCCGATACCGATGTCAAGATTATGGATTTGGAAACTGGCACCAAAGAAATGCCTATCGGTGAACCGGGTGAATTGGTCACGCGCGGTCCGCAAGTGATGAAGGGCTATTGGAATCGTCCCGATGAAACTGCCAAGACCTTGCGCGATGGTTGGCTCTACACCGGCGATATTGCCAAGATGGACGCCGATGGTTATATCCAGATCGTTGATCGCAAGAAGGATATGATCATCGTGAGTGGTTTTAACGTCTATCCGCGCGATGTGGAAGAAGTGCTGTATCAGCATCCCAAGGTCTTGGAAGCCGTTGTCGCCGGCATTCCCGATCCCAAGAGTGGCGAACGCGTCAAGGCGTACATCGTCCTGAAACCCGGACAAACGGCAACAGCAGAAGAAATTATGGCATACTGCCGAGAGAATCTAACGGGGTACAAGCGTCCTGCCGAAATCGAATTCCGCGATTCGCTCCCCAAGACCACTGTGGGCAAGATTTTGCGTCGTCAACTCGTCGAAGAGGAAAAGAGAAAAGCCGCCGGCGGATAAAAATAAAAATTGGGACGACCCATTGGGTCGTCCCAATTTTTACCTTGATTGCTAGTTGACATCAACAGGTTGTCCGCGCACAATGATAGCAAAAGATTATCTCGAGATGGAGGCAC